>DAOQRI010000328.1:0-3999 GCA_035355475.1 Rhodoferax sp.
AACGCTCGGTGCCGCTGGACTGGCCTTTGGTCAGCGGCGAGCGAAAGCTGGCCTCTCGGAACATGCTGGACTGCTCGAACAGGCCGATGAGCCGGACCGAGGATGCTGTTTCGCCCTGAATCTGCAACTCTTTACCCTTGATGTCGAGCGTCTGCACCCAGGTGTCGTCTGGCAGCACCCGGGTTAGTTCTTCCAGCGCCTGGATGACGGTGGGAGTTGACTGCCGTTTCTCCAGCAGGTAGTTGTGTTTGTCAACACGAGCAGCCAGCTCACGGCGCACAGTATCGACCGTTTCAGCGGCTTTTTTGCCTTTTTCTACCCAAGGCAACAGTTGCACGACCGCCTCGCGCTTGATGACCAGTGGCATAACAACGGCAGTGAGTGCTAACAAGACAACCAGGGTAGCCAGCCATGGATTGGCACCGTGGCGCAATACCGATGGTGCCTTACCGAGCCCGACCGGCAGGAGATTGACCAGGTTGCCTGCGGCCAGCATGTCGGCGGCAAACACCGCGCGAACGGGAAGTGCCAGTCCGCTCAAAGTCTTGATAGCGGCATCAACGCCTTCGCGCGGGGTGGCCACGAATTCGACGGAGAGTTGACCGTGTTCAAAGTCCCGAGCTATCACCTGGTAACCAAAATACAACTTGCCATCAGGAAAAGGTGTGTGCTGCTCCATCTGGAACTCCAGCACCTGGCGGAGATTTTCTTCGGTAGCTAATGGCAAAGTCAGGGTTTTGCGCAAAACGCGCGCCGGGGGCAACGTGAGCGCCAGATCACGCTGGTCACTAAGTTCTGAGCGGACAAAGTTGGCGCTCACCTGCTCCAGAGGCACCAAGGCAAAGCTTTCAGCTGTGATGCTGGTGGAGCGCAGCCACACGGGCGCCATGCTGGCCAGTTCACCCAGCCACCAGCGCAAAAACCGGCTGGCAACCAACTGCTGCTTCAGCCTGGCCAGCGCTTCTTTGAAGTTTTCCGTCGATGTGCTCATCAATTTTCCGTCATTTGTTCGGATTCCCCTTCACCCCACGCCAACACAATTGCCGGGCGCTTGGGATCTTGCGTCAATCTGGCGATCGCCTGGCGGACAAACACGGTTCCATCCGGCATTTTGACCTCGCAGCGCGCTGTATAGGTCGAAAGCCCCGATGAACCCATCCCGAAGGACCCCGCCCCCGCAAACGGCAACGCTTTTTGGTCTGCAGTGAGCAAACTTTGGCGCTGCGCCAGGTATTGTTCCACCATGGCCGAATTGACACCTGGAATCGCCAGCAAGACCGCCCTTGGTGCTACCGACGTATTCACGGCGGCCTGTCTGGAGTAGACCGTCAACGCCGGGGCGAGTTTACGGTACAAGTCCGGGGACATACCCAATACGCGCTGCAGCTCGTCGACGGTCTCAAAGGGACTGTTGGCAGGTATGTAGCTTTTGCCAGCGGCACGGTAATCGTCTACTTCCGCGCCGTGTAGCCGCTTCAGTTTGTCGGTGTCGCGCCAGTCCAACACGGCATCCACCAGAGAGACACTGGCATCTTCTGAAAGTCCAGTGGACTTGAATAGCCCCAAAAGCAACGCGTCAGTCGCCGTATTCAAATCGATTTTACCGGTCTCATCCTGCAGGGTCACTGTCAGAACAGCGTCGCCCAAGGTGAACTGGTGTGCAATGCCGTTGGCCTGCCAGCGCTGCAAGTCAGTCTGTGGCTTGGATAGCTCGAACCAGGCTTTTTGGACACCAGCATCAGCGAGCGCCTGGGCCTGGGCCGTGGACACCAGGTTGCGGGCAATGATTGCTTCACCACGCATGCTGAAGGCGAAATTGCCAGCAATGACCGACAGCAAGGTTATGACCCACAGCACCAGCACTAGCGCAACGCCCCTTTGGTGCCGTTTCATCGCGCACCCTCCGAAGCCAGCAACGGCGCAACGACAAAATCTGGCCATTCCGAGCCGCTGAAAAACCGAACCTGTACTTTGATGAGCATGGGCAAGCGGGTGTCGGACTCCCACCGGTCCAGCCAGGCTGGCGCGGTCGAGTCGTTCAATCGACCAAAGTAGGTGAGCCAGATGTCATCAACCGCACTCAGCTCCGCACCGGCAAGAATCATTTTTGGCGCCATGGAGACAGCAGTGAAGTCTTGCACCAGTGGGCTGAGTGGCACATGCCGCCAGACCAGACGCTTACCGTTGGCATCGCTTTCAATTTCCAGTGAAATGGCATATAGGCCGCCGCCACCGATGCGTGCGGGTAACTGGGCGACGAAGTTGACTTTGTTGCGTTCACCCACAAACGCCAGTCGCTGACCTGTTCCTGCCTTCCAGCGATAGGGTTGGGTCTGGGACATTTCCCGACGCAAAAAGCTCTCGACCGACCGAACCGTGTTGAGGTTGTCGACCTGTTGCTGAACGGCATCCCAACTGCGCACACCCAATCGCAAGCCTCCAAATAACAGCACCAGAATCATGCCCAGCAGGGTGATGGATATGAGCAACTCCAGCAGGGTAAACCCCTTCTGAATTGATTGCCCAGAAGATCGTTGGCTTCTCATTGGCGGGGACCCAGGCGCAGCGAGGTCAGCTGGACCTGTCGTTCACGGTCATCGCCACCCCAGGTAGCCGTAACCCGAACCAGATAGAGGCGCTGGGGCAACAGTTGGGAATTGGTGGACGCCTCGTCTTCGGCGGGTGTAACGGTTATGCGCCACTGCATTTCGCCACCCGCTGGCCCACTGTCTTCCCCCGGTATGAGCGGGCGCTCCAGTCCCACGATAGCCATTTTGGACTCTGCCAGAAAGACTGCGCGACTGTAACTCTCTGCCAGCCTGGCATTGCGCATACCACCCGAAAAGATCTGCATGATGACCGCCATCGTCACAGACAGCACAATAAATGCCACCAGTACTTCGATCAGGGTCATGCCCTGGCAACTCTTGCGCATGGTCAATCCAGAATGGCGACCTGGCCGGTCAGCCAATTGATGTCCACCTCGTATTTGCGCTGCAGCGAGGTAACCGTGATGCGACCGCCGGTAGAGCCCCCATCAGGGAAAAAACGAATCGCGCCCGCACTGCCATTGACCAGTTCGGACTGTGCAGTGAAAAGCTGAACCGCGACACTCTTAGGAAGGCGGTAAACACGCTGATCGCCACTGAGCTGAAATTGCCGGCCTTCAACGTCCACAGTCATGACCGTCTCATGCCTGCGGGATATGGCTTCGCTGCGCGCCCGGCGCAAGCCAGCCGCCAGCTGGCGCGCAGACGCCTTGAGCTCGGTACCAGAAACGCCAGTCGAAATCACCGGTGACGCCAGGGTGTAGGCCATCGCCATGATGACCAGCACCACCAAGAGTTCGATTAAGGTAAACCCGGCCTGCTTGGGCGGGCTTACTTTTTGCTGTCTTCCCAACCGTTGATGTCCTTGTTCTCGCCGTCGCCACCCTCTTTGTTGTCAGCGCCCAGAGAACTGATGTCGTAGCTGCCGTGCTGGCCAGGGGAAACATATCGGTAGTCGTTGCCCCAAGGGTCTTTGGGAATTGTTTTTTTCTTGAGATACGGTCCATTCCAGCCTGCCAGACCAGGCGGCGCTTGCACCAGGGCCTGCAGGCCTTCTTGTGTTGTGGGGTAACGCCCGGTCTCGAGCTTGAACAGATCGAGCGTGGCACCGAACTCTTCGGTCTGCAGTCGGGCCGTATCCGACTTGGCACCCCCCAAATACCCCATGACCTTGGGACCTGCGACACTGGCCAACAGGCCCAAAATGACCAAAACCACCAGCAATTCGATCAGGGTGAAACCCCGCGTGCGCTGGCTGGATTGCTTACTCTTCATCTGCTCATTCTCCAAAATTGTTCGGCCGGCGGCATCACAGTGCCAAGTCGTTGACACTCAGAATCGCCACCAGGATTGACATGATGATGCCGCCAATCACCAGGCCCAGCCCCAGAATGAGGATGGGCTCCATGAGCGACAACATGCGTTTAACGGTGGTATGGACTTCGCGGTC
>DAOQRI010000329.1:0-3995 GCA_035355475.1 Rhodoferax sp.
GCTAGTTCCATGTATGCAAGCACTAACTGTCCAAGTGGTCTCACGCCCCACAACTTCCGCCAGATTCCGTTTATTGCCTTCAACCGCAAGGACGACTTGCAAACCGAGTTTGTCGGGCGTGCCTGCGGCCTGCGCCGTGTGTCCCTGAGCCAGCGTTTCGTACCCAGTTCGGAGGGGCAGGTCCGCGCCGTGCTGGCAGGTTGGGGGGCCAGTGTGCTGCCCGAGCTGCAGGTGCGCGGTTTGCTCGGCAGTGGCGAACTGGTCAACCTGGCACCCAAGACCACCTTGCCGGTGAATCTGTACTGGCACTGCTGGAACCTGGATTCGGTGGTGATTGACCGGCTCACTGAAGCCCTGGCCACCGCTGCCGGGGCGGCGTTGAAAACGACACGGTCATAAATTGACCCTGCGCTACACATTTTGACGATCACGGCTAAACTGTGGGCATGACGCCTAGCCCTTCTCCCAAAATTTCATTCAAAGCCCAAATGCTGCAGGCGCGCGAGGACGCCATCATCGCGGCAGTCAACCGTCTGTTGGCCGAAAAAGGGTTCGACGCGATGACGGTGGACGAGGTGGCCGCCCAGGTCGGTATTGCCAAGGCCAGCCTGTACAAACACTTTCCCAGTAAGGAAGATTTGGCGGCGGCGGCCATGGTGCGCGTCATGCGCCGCGCACAGGCCTTTCTGACCCAACTCCCGCAAAGTCTGCCACCCTTGGACAAACTGCGCGCTGTGGTGCGATGGACAATGGAACTCAAGCTGGCGGGCGAGATGCCTTCGCTGCCCAGTCAAAATTCCAGCTTGCGCGCAACACTGATAGCCAATGCAGACTACATGAATGGCCTGATCGAGGTCAGCGACCACCTGGGCGCCTGGATTGAGGCTGCGCAGGCAGAAGGCTTGCTGAATTCCCAGTTACCCGCCATTGCCGTGCTGTACACGCTGTACGCACGGGCGTGTGACCCGGTGCTGGAGTTTTTGCAGATGGGTGGGCAGCACAGCGATGCCGAGATTGCGGATCTGGTGCTGTCGACCTGTTTTGACGGCTTGAACGCACGAGCGTCCCGGTAGCGCATGATTCGTGAAATGCAATCATATTGATAGCTGTCTATGTATGTTCTACGGGGGCTAGAGGCCAATTTCTATCAGTAAATCGGCCTTGAAGCTGGCCTGTTCGTTCTTGCGCGCGTAACCCAGTGGATTGGCCACCACACGGCAGCCCCGGTGCAGATAGTCGCTGGGCGCGTGCAGATGACCATGCAGCCAATAGCGGACCAATGGCAACAATTCGTCCAGCGCATTGCAAAACCCCGCTGTGCCGGGTGTCAGGCCATAGCGTGGGTCGGCACTTTGCAGGCTGGGTGCAAAGTGGGTGACCGCCACGGTGGTCCCGGCAAACGGTTGCGCCAATGCCGCGCGCAGCCAGGTCTGGCATACCAGTGCCTGCTGGCGCAGGCCATCGGCCAGCCAGGGCTCTCCATGCCGAACGGTCAGCGTCTTGCGCAGGTAGTAGTTGGCGGCGCGAAAGGCCTTGTCACGGGCTTTGAGTTGCTGGGTTAGCGGGCTCACTGCCAGTTGTCCGCGCCGGGTGGGTTGCTCTGCATGGGTGGTTGGCGCAAGTGCATCAAAGTCGGACCACAACGTGGTGCCAACAAACCGCACCCCGCCCAGCACCACGCTCTCGCGCTCCAGCCAAATCATTCCCAGGCGTTGACAGGTTTCGCGCAGGCGGATGTGGGTGTCATCGAAGTCCAGTCCGTCATATTCATGGTTGCCCGGTACAAAGAGCACCGGTGTGGGCCAGCCGTTCAGGGGAGAAAATCGGGCCAGTCCAAAGTCCGTGTCGGTGAGTTGCGAGCCCGGCTGGTACGAACCAATGTCCCCGGCCAGCACCAGGACATCGGCGCCAGGGACCGGTTGGGTGACCCAGTGCGGTTGGGCTTCCAGATGCAGGTCGGACAGCAGTTGAATTTTCATTGGGCTGCAAACGCCTGTGCGGCCAGGGAAATCAATTGGCTGCGCAGCCAAGTGTGCGCGCTGGACTGGTTGTGGCGCTGGTGCCACACGGCATCGACTTCGATGGCAGGGAGATCAAAGGGCAATTCACGCAAAACGAATTGGTCGGCAAACCCGGTCACGTTGACAAAGTGGCGTGGCAAGACGGCCAGCAGATCCGAATGTGCCACGATTTTTCCGGCTGTGAAAAACTGGTTGACGGTTAACACCACGCGCCGACTGCGGCCCATCGCCGCCAGCGCCTGGTCGATAAAGCCATACGCACGCCCCGAGAAACTCACCAGCATGTGGCGGGCCTCGCAATAGCGTTTGAGGGTCAGCGGGCCCTTGGCAAGCGGATGCCCCTTGCGCATGACACACACATATTCACCCTGAAACAGCCGGTGGTGCAGAAACGACACCGCCTCACCCGCCTGGGCGCGGGCGGTCAGGTCGGACATGGCGGCCGGAAAATTCCCAATGGCCAGATCGGCGTGGCCATCGTCGAGCAGGCGGCGCGGGTCCCGGGTGGTCAATGGCACAACGCGCAGGGAAACCCCGGGCGCCTGGGCTGTGATCAGTTCCACCAGAGGCGGCATCAGTTCGGCGGCGGTCGCGTCGGCCATGGTCAGAACAAAGGTGGTGGTGGCAATGGCAGGGTCAAACACCTGGGGTGCCAGGGCATCTTGCAGGCGCTGCAACATGTCGCGCACGGCGGGCCACAGTTCCTGGGCGCGGGGTGTGGGTTCCAATGTTCGACCTTTGCGCACCAGCAGTTCGTCACCCAGCGCCTCGCGCAACCGGCGTAGCGCATTGCTGACCGCAGGCTGGGTGATGGACAAATGGTGAGCGGCACGGGTCAGGCTGCGCTCGGCCATCACGATGTCAAACACCTTGAGCAGGTTCAGGTCCAGCGCATGAAGGGTGGTCGTTGCCATGGTCAATCATAAGCCCTATGAATGTATGCAATCACTAATATAAAGTTGAACGACATTAGTAAAAACCCTAATATCAGCCCATGACAGTTCACAAGACCTCTTCCATTCAACCCGCCAAGGAGTTCGCCATGGCCCGTTCCGTTCACCCGTACTTTGCTCCACGCGCTGCCAAGGCCCAGGGATTTGACCGTCCATTGGGTATTTCCAACGGCAAACCGGGGCTGATTCGCACCCGTACCTTGGCAGGCATGCTGCTGGCAGCGGTGGTCGCGGCCCTGTTGGCAGTGGCGGACCAGGTGATCGAGACTTGGGCTGACGGCCATCTGTTGGTCGTGTGGGTGGCACTGTGGACCGTGGCGTTCACCGCCCTGGCTTTGCTCGCTCCGCCCCTGCGCCAGTTGACAGGCTCTGCCGCTGCACTGCTTGCACGATGGTCATCGCAGCGCGCGCAGCAGCGTTCAGACAATGCATTGTGGGCGTTCGCCCAACAAGATCAGCGCGTGATGCGTGACCTGCAGGTTGCCAGCATGCGCAGCGAAACCAACAACTGAACCTTCAAAGTCTCCAAACAAAAAAAGCCACCGCATGCGGTGGCTTTCTCATGTCGGTGGCAATCAGGCGGTCAGGCTGTGTTCCAGCTTGGCTTTGGTTTCCACCAGTTGCTTGGGCAGGTGGTAGGCCAACTGCGCAAACAACTCGTCGTGCAGGGCAAATTCTTGCTTCCAGGCTGCTTTGTCCAGGCTGGTCACGCTGTCAAACTGGGCCTGGCTGAAGTCCAGTCCGGTCCAGTTGATTTCGGAGTAGGTTGGGCTGACGCCAAATCCATTCTCTGAACCCTTGGCAGTGCCCTCCAGGCGGTCAATCATCCACTTCAACACACGCATGTTGTCGCCATATCCGGGCCAGACGAACTTGCCGTCGTCACCCTTGCGGAACCAGTTCACGCAATAGATCTTAGGCAAAGTGTGTCCCATGCTCTCCAACTTGCTTTCCATATCCAGCCAATGCTGGAAGTAGTCGCTCATGTTGTAGCCGCAGAACGGCAGCATGGCAAACGGGT
>DAOQRI010000330.1:0-3994 GCA_035355475.1 Rhodoferax sp.
ACCCGAAAGTCGGCCCGGGTATCGATCCAGTCAGCGTCAAAGCCCTGCAGCCGGTAGCGGTAGCGCAGTCGCTCCGGGCTGCTGAAATCCAGCGCCGCAAACTCGACGCTGAAGTTGCGTTGCCGGGGCGTCAGGGTGAGTGACGTGCCGGGTGGCACACGCTCATCGGCCAGGCGAAGCTCCGAGATCACGAGCGGCGGCGAATACACCCAAGGCTTGAATTGATCGGGTTGCACCACCAGCATACCGGCGCTGCCGCCAAACAGCATGCGCCCGTCAGCCAGACGCGCATAGCTGCGAAACCAGCCGGTCCCGATGTCCACGCCGTCGGCCGGATTCAACTCGTAGCGGCTGCCGTCACGCGGGTCAAACACGTTCTGGTGGGTCCAGAGGCGCCCCTGCGCATCATCCAGCAGGTTGGCCCCCACACTGCCACCACCGGAATCGGCCACCAACTTGAAACCCAGCTGTGCGCCTTCGCGACCCTCCATGCGGTACAGCCCCGCGTTGGTGTCCACCCATAGCACCTGCTGGCGGTCCACCAGCAGTCCCAGAACCACTTTTTGCTGCAGCCCATCCTGGCCCGGCGGAGCAAGCACCGGCTGCAGGCCCGCCCCACCCGTCGGCACCCGGTACAGACCCATATTGCCGCCCACCCAAACGTCACCATTCGCACCTTCTGCCAGCGCATTGACCGTGCCATTGAGCACGCCACCCTCAAGCAGGTTTACACGATCAAAGCGCTCGCCACCAGCCGCTCGCCGGTATACGCCGTCTTGTGTGCCCACCCACACGCTGCCGTCCCGCGTGGCCAACATGCGCCGGGCGCGGCCCTTCCCGGCGCTGTAACTGCGCAGCAACTGGCGTTGCGGAGTGAACTGGTGCACGCCGCCATCGGTGACTACCCACACCGATCCATCGGTGGACTGGGTGATGGCACCCACCCCACCGCCCTTGAACACGGGTTTGCCCGGCTTGCGTTCGGGGCCGGCGTCGGCGTCGGTTGACAGAATCTGACCCACTTGGCGCAACTGAGGGTCCAGCACGGCCACGCCGCGCTCGCCCATGCCGACCCAGATTTCGCCGTTGCTCAGTTGGTGCACGCTGCGCACGTCGCCATTGGACAACACGCTTTTTTCGTCCACTTCGGGATGGCGCACCCACACGCCGCTGCTGGGGCTGTGCCTCTGCAGGCCACCGCCATAACTGCCCAACCACAGGCTGCCCGAGCGTTCCCGCAGCAATGCCACCACGTTGTTGGCGGCCAGACCCCACGGTTTTCTGACGTCGCGCACCAGGCGCATCACGATACTGCCGTCGCGGCTGTCGCGCAGTTCCACGCCGTTGGCGCCACTGACCCATATTTCATCCGGACTGGCCACGACCATGGCGGTGTACGCACGCGTTGCCGCGGACAGGCTCGCACCAGCACCATCTGCCATTCGTTCGGCTTGCACGCCCTCACCGGTGGCAGGATCAATCAGCACCAGTTCACCCTGGCGCGTGCCGGCCCAAATGCGACCGTCCGGCGCTTCGCCCAGCATCGCCACGATACGTCCCGACAAGCTACCGGAGCGGGAAGGGTCAGACCACACCGACTCAAACTGCTGGGCACCGCGCCGCAGGCGCACGAGGCCATTCCAGGTACCCACCCACAAGTCACCGCGACGGTCCACCAGCAGGGCCTGCACGCGATCGTCGGGCAAGGCGCCGCTAGCGCGCGTGTGGGTTTCGAAGGTCGTGGCCTGTGGCGCAAGTCGGTGCAGGCCTCCACCCGTCGTGCCCACCCACAATGCGCCGTCGGGTCCCCGTGCAAGTGCGCGAACCGTGCCGTTGGTCAGCGCACCGGTTTTCTTGGGGTCTGGGGCATACCGGGTCCAGACCTGGCGTTCCGTATCGAGCCGCGCTAGACCTTCTCCATCCAGCCCCACCCACAACACGCCGTCAGGTGCCTGCAATAGCGTGCGTACAAAACTGGAGCCAACTGGCGCAGGCCCCGCGCCAGTTGCGGGTTTGCCGCCCACGGGCACGCGGCGAAGCTGGTAGCCGTCGTACCGCACCAAGCCTACTGTGGTACCAATCCAGATCAGCCCGCGTTGGTCTTGCGCCAGCGCAGTGACGACACCATCGTTGATGGACCGTGTATCGCCCACCGAGGTGAAGGCAGGCTCGTTCAGCGGGTCGCGCTCAGCCATGGCCAGGCTGCCCATGCAGGCCAGCCACACCAGCGCGAGACAGCGCAGGAACACCCGCGCATCCACAGACGGCGGAGATCTAAAACGAATAGGCATTTCGACCATATCGGATCAAGTATGGCACGGGTATAGGCATGACTAGCGCAACAGGATCAGCCCCGTCCCCACCACCGTGAGGCTGGCACCCAGCCACGCACCCCAGGCCGGCGCGCGGCGCAATTGCCACCAAAGTATAGGCAGTACCAGCACTGGCGTGACCGACGACAAAATCGCCACCATGCCCACATCCCCGTTTTGCAGCGCCATCAGGATGAAGGTCATGCCCAGCCCCATGCCGACAAAACCATTGAGTGCAGTTTGCAGCAACACCCGTCGTGTGGGCCGCTGGTAAGCCCGGGCGGCTCCCACCCCCATCCACAAGATCAGGTAGTGGGCAGCGCAGGCCACTGACACGCGCACGGCCGAAGCAGCAATCGGGTCCACCGGGACACCCCCGCTCAGCCCCGCCATAACCGGTTTGGCAATCAGGGTGCTCACGGCCTGGCAAAGCGCAGCAACCAGCCCCAGACCGACACCCAGCCGGAGCGAACCGTGGTCAGCCTCCCAGGCGTGCTGCTCTTCCTTGTGACGACCCAGAAGAATTGCGCACATCACGCCACCCAAGGTCAGCGCACCGCCCAGGGCCGCCTGCACGCCCATGCGCTCGCCCAGCATGGCAAAGCCCAGTGCAGCGCTAAACGCCGCATGCGTGGCAAAAAGCACACTGGCACGGCGCGGACCCAGCCGCTGTACCGCACCTAACAGCGCCGTGTCACCAATGAAGATACCCACCATCCCGCTAATGGCCAGTGTGAGTGAACCGCCCGAGGACAGGCTGTGCCAACTACCCGTGGCGGCCACTACGCTCCACAGCATGGCTGCCACCATCAGCATGCGCCATCGGGTGAAGGCGAAGGCGCCGAGGTGGCGCACGGGCATCACCGCCAGGGCACCGGTCGTGGCCCAGCAGGCGGCCGCACACAGGGCCAACAAGTCATACGCGGCAATCATCGGTTCATTGTCGCTGCTGCCAATGCGACACCAGGGTACCCAAAAGATGTGGGCCTGTCGCAACCATGACAAGGCGGTGCACATGCTTCACGTAGATTTGCCCCATGGGAAATCTCTATCTGGTACGACACGGGCAGGCTTCATTTGGCGCTGCAGACTATGACAAGCTCAGCGATCTGGGGCGCCGCCAGAGCGTGCGCCTGGGCGAATACTTTGCGGCCAAAGGTACGCGTTTTGACGCCGTGCTGACCGGCACGCTTAAGCGCCACGCAGAGACCTGGGCTGGCATCAAACAGGGTGCAGGTCTGGACCTGCAACCTGAGCTATGGCCGGGGCTCAACGAGTTTGACAGCGAAGCCGTGATTGCAGCTATCCACCCCGACCCGTTGGCGCCTACCGACACGCCGGAGATGTACAAGTACCATTTCCGCCTGCTGCGCGATGGCCTCACGCAGTGGATGAACGGGGTGGTTAGCCCCAAGGGCATGCCCAGCTACCCAGATTTTGTTCAAGGCGTTGTCAGTGCGCTGGACCATGTGCGCAAGCAGCACACCGGCAACGTGCTCATCGTCAGCAGTGGCGGCCCCATCAGCACGGCCATCGGACATATTCTGGGAACCGTGCCGGAGAAGACGATTGAACTGAACATGCAGATCCGCAACAGCGCGGTGACCGAGTTCTTGTTCACCCCAAAACGCCACCTGCTTTTGACCTTCAATTCACTGGCCCATCTGGACGGTGCAGAATAT
>DAOQRI010000331.1:0-3994 GCA_035355475.1 Rhodoferax sp.
TTAGCAGCCTCGCTTTTCGCTTCGGCCTTCGAATCCGTCTTCGTCGGTTCGCTCGGGGATGGTCATGGCGTCAGGCTGCATCAGCGCATGCACCCAGTCGGGGTTGGCGTCGCGTAGGGCGATGTAGGCCATTTCGTGGTCCATCACCGCGCTCTTTCCACCACTGTGCGCACGGCGCACGCAGTGCAACACCATAGCCAAAATCTGGCGCTCCTGTGGGTGGTAATAGCCGTCGGTGTGCCACTTGATGGGGCGGTTGGTGTAGGGGATGAACGCCGGGCGGTCGCCCTTGTCTGCAGAGACGGCAATCGGCGAGATGCCGTCTTCGTCCGCCAGCCAGTTGGCATCCAGCCGGTGCAAGCCCAATTGCGCCCCCAGCAGGCGTGGAATGGCCTTTTCCGCGTCCACTACCGGGCTGCGGTAGATGGCCATGTTGGCCGTGGCACACAGCGCCAACAAGCGATTGCGCTCGGCATCACTCAACTTGCGCGGATCGGCCACATCCACCACCAGGTCCTCTGCCCGCCGGGGATGGCTGGCCCGCTTGGTGTCACGCCAACGCTCGTAAGCGGCGCGCTGGTTCAGGTCAAACGGGTTGTCGTGCATTGCGGTGCTTTCAGTCGCCCGTTGCGCCCACCCGGGCGGCACGCCGTGGGCGAGGCTCGGTGGATAGCACCCCATTCATCGAGCTCTGCAGGATCTCCAGCGCCTCGGGTACTTCGGTGGCCATCAACTGGTCAATCACCCAACGCTGGTCCTTCTGCGGCATCAGTCCTTCGACGCGGTGCCCCAGATAGCGCACAAAGGCGAAATCCGGACCCTTGGCATCGAAGCCAAAGTCTGCATAGTGGTCTGACAGTTCATTGAACAGGTCAATGAACCGTTCAAAGTGGCTGGGCTGGCCATCGGCTGGAACGCCCAGCAAGGTGTCTTCGTTCTCCTGCAATATCTCGCCCACCCGGCGCACCAGTGCGGTCACAAATTCGGCACGCCCCTCTGGCCCCATGCGGGCATAGGCCATGCGGTCCAGCACCTGGGTCAAAAACACCAGCACCTCCCGCGTGAACGCAAAGTACTGCGGGCCCACTTCAATGCTGAAATCCGCCGAGCGCATCTGCTTGAGCATGTTCTGCCCCACCCGCCAGGTTATAAACGCCATGGCACTGGCCGTCTGCTGCGGGGTCTTGGCCGTGCCAGTCTGGAACCACTGGCTCTTGATGCGCATTTTGGCCAAATCAGTACCCGCCCTTGCCCAGCGGCTGCGGCAAGCCCGCCACCTTGGGGCCTTGCTTGGCCGGGCCAATGGGGAACAGGTCGTACAGGTACTTGCTGTCCACCTCGGGGCGTATTTCTGCCATGCCCTTGAGCATGGCGCGAAAGTTGGGCGTGGCGCCCTCTTCGCGGTACTGCTCGCGCAGGTAGTTGATGACTTCCCAGTGTGCGTCGGTCAGTTCGATGTTTTCTGCAGCGGCAATCACCCGCACCGCCTCGTCATCGAAAACTGCTTCCAGCAAATAGCCTTGATCGTCGGCTTCCAGTTCCACGCCGTTGACGCTGTACATCATCTCGCTCGCTCCATTTTGAGGTTTAAGAAAAAAATCTAACTACCCACCGCTGCTGCCGATTTGTGGGGCACAAACAGCCCGCACCCCAGCAGCCGGTGGGGACCCAATCCGTGTTGCTGCAAACGCAGCGATTGGTCTGGCCCCAGTCCGTGCAACATCATGCTGAAGGTGACCATGTCGTGCTGGTTGACCCTCACCATCTGCCGCTTGCCGCAGACCCGTTCACCAGCAACCCCCAGTGCCGCCAACTCGGCCTCCATCGCCTGCATGAATGCAGACTCATCTCCAGCTATGGCAGCCACCCGGTAGGCATACAGGGTTGCAAGCGGCTGCAGCGCGCGCAAATGCACCGCCCCAAGGCGCAGTGGGTGCCCGGCCACGTCCAGTTGCGCACCCTCACTCGCCCTAAGTTTGTCCAAGCGGTTGGCTTTGACCCGCAGAATCAGTCGGGTTCTGCCAGACAGGAGAGCCATGCTCTCGGTCCCGGAAACCAGCTTCAGCGGGTGGATGCCTGCTCCGGCATCGTCCTGCAGCCAGGGCATTGACACGACCAGCGCGTCCAGCAAAGCCTGCGCGTGCTCGCGCGGCAAGGTCTTCCCCTCCAGAGGGAACACCGCTTCGACAGCGGAGTCGGCGTCTGTAACCAACACGGTTACTTTCCCTCCTGGGTCTGTGCCCAGCGCAAAAGTGCCTCGCCCCACTGGCGGGCCGATATCGGGTCGATGTCAAACACCGTGAAGCGGCTTTTTTCGCGAATGCGCGTGCGCAGCAGGCTCATGCCGCCGGCTTCGTAGTCCAGCTGCTGCAATTCGATGACCTGCCCACCGATGGGGATGGTCAACTTTTCAAGGGGGGTAACGGTGTCCATGGCATGCGTTTGAGTAGTCCATGCTATTGGGCGCAATGACCGCCGTGCCGTCTATCACCGGGAAGGATGGGCCTGTATAGCCCAAATGGGTAGCACCCAATACTCAACGAGGGTGATAGCGACGGCACACCTTGGCCCGTACGATTCAGCCCACGACCAGCACCTATGACCGATTGCTGCGCTGGCAACAGCGCGCTGACAGGAGACACTTGATGAGCAAAAAACAGCACGATACCCCCATGCTTGACCAGCTTGAGGCCGGTCCGTGGCCCAGCTTTGTCACCGGCCTCAAGCGCCTGGCCAAAGACAGCGACTACATGACCGACCTGATGGGTCAGCTGGAGCACTCCTACAAAACCCGCAAGGGCTACTGGAAGGGCGGCACGGTCGGCGTGTTTGGCTATGGCGGCGGCGTGATCCCCCGTTTCTCCGAAGTGGCCGAGATGTTCCCTGCGTCCAAGGAATTCCACACCCTGCGTATCCAGCCCCCGGCCGGCATGCACTACAACACCGATGTGCTGCGCAAAATGTGCGACATCTGGGAAAAGCATGGCTCGGGCCTGATTGCCTTCCACGGCCAGTCCGGCGACATCATGTTCCAGGGCGCCAGCACCGCCAATGTGCAGGGTGCGTTTGACGAACTCAATGAGCTGGGCTTTGACCTGGGTGGCGCCGGCCCTGCCGTGCGTACCAGCATGTCGTGTGTGGGCGCGGCACGCTGCGAGCAATCCTGTTTTGACGAGGCACGCGCACACCGCCAGGTGGTCAATACCTTCCTGGACGACATGCACCGCCCGGCCCTGCCCTACAAGTTCAAGTTCAAGTTTTCGGGCTGCCCCAATGACTGCATGAACTCGATTCAGCGCGCCGACATGGCCGTCATCGGAACCTGGCGCGACAACATGCGCACCGACGAGCCACTGGCACGCAAGTGGTTCGCCAAGCATGGCATGACCGAGCTGGTCAACGACGTGGTCAGCCGCTGCCCGACCAAGGCCATCATGCTCAAGGAAACCAAAGACGTATCCAAGGGCTCCAAGATCAGCAGCGTCGCCGTCAACGACACCCAGTCGCTGGAAATTGACAACAGCAACTGCGTGCGCTGCATGCATTGCATCAACGTCATGACCGGGGCTCTGGCCACCGGCACGGACAAGGGTGTCACGGTGCTGATGGGCGGCAAGCGCACACTCAAAATCGGTGACCTGATGGGTACCGTCATCACCCCGTTCATGCCCATGAACACCGAGGAAGACTACGAAGCCCTGGTCGATCTGGCGCAAAAGTCGATTGACTTCTTCGCGGAGAACGCGCTGGAACATGAGCGCACCGGCGAAATGATCGAACGCATTGGCCTGATCAACTTCCTCGAAGGCATCGGGCTGGAAATCGATCCCAATATGGTGTCCACACCTCGCACCAACCCGTATGTGCGGACCGATGGCTGGGACGATGAAGTCGCCAAGATCAACGCCCGTAAGGCTGCGGCGTAAACCTCCGAAGAACCACAGGAAGACAAACATGGCAACCATGCGCACCCCCATCGAAAGCGGCGTACCAG
>DAOQRI010000332.1:0-3985 GCA_035355475.1 Rhodoferax sp.
GGTGGCACGCCTCACTGAATCCACAGTTCCTTGCGTTGCAAGGGAATTTTGGCGGGGAGCAGGGGGCTGGTGAGCCGCAGCGTGGTGCGACCTGTCAAGTTGGCCCGGCGCATAACGTCGCCATACGTTTGCTGAAACAGCCGCTCGAAGCTGCCATCCTTGATGGCGGCGTTGATGCCGCGTTCCAGAATGGCTGCCAGCTGCGGGTTGTTTTTGCTGACAAAGAAGTAAAACGCCGTGGGGTAATGCAATAACACGCGGGGCTCTACCACCAGCCCCGTATCAGCATACCGATCCGCTTCGCCCCAGATTTCCAGCACCGAGCGGGGAAAGTAGTCGAACCGCTTGGACTTGAGCATGCGAAACAGGCTGTCGTAACGCGGGCTGACCTCAACTGGCAAGCCATTGGCGCGCAGGATGGCCGTGTCAGGCCAGTCGTGGCCTTGCCCGGCTTTCAGCGCCTTCAGGTCGCCCAGGGACTGGATGGCCGAGTATTGGTCAACAGCCTCTTTGTTGACCAGAAAGATGCGCCATCCGTACAAGCCCTTGTCAATCGGAATGCGCACGGGCAGCAGGTCCTGTTCACGCTCTTTGGAGGTGATGGACCACACCACGTTGAGATCAATGCCCTGTGCCAGTTGTTTGAGCGCCCGGCCCTGGGGCATCTGGTAGGGCATAGGTGCCAGCGTGTACGGAATGCCCGACTTGCTCAGCGCCAGGGCCAGCACCTTGACCGGGTAGGCCCCATCGGCCTCCTGCTGGGGGTAGCGCACATCCAGTGTTGCGCCTGTAGCCGTCAATCCGACCAATACGCTGCATACCGCAATGAGCCATGCACCGGCATTTCGCAGCAACGGTGGCAGGCATGCATTCACGCATCGATCTCCTGCAATTGCCGTTTGCGAAGACCGGCCGGCATTTCCAGTGTGGACCGGTCCCACGCTTCCATCGCGATAACCTGGTCCAGGCAATCCTGCATGATTGCATGCGACTGGATGGTGCTTTGCGCAATGAGTGCATGAACACTGTCGCTATTTTCGGGAACTTCAACGCAAGCCGCTTGGTAACGGTACAACTCCCGCAACTTGCGCACGCTGTCGGCAACTTGTGCAGGGCAGGCACACATGTAAATCATCGCCTGTTCGATGACTTTGACCAGTTCAGCATCTGTGTAGCGCTCTTCGTATTCCATACTCAGATCTCCAAGGTTGAGCTGCACAACCCGATTATTCACTGGATTCAAGGCGGTGCAGACCCGGCAATCGGGTGCGCGCACACTGCAACATACGTCTGGATGGGATGGTTTTTCCTGGTGCCATGCATCATTTCCGGTGCACCGCGTACATCCTGCGCACAAATTGCAGCGAAGGACGCTCGGACCAAGCCCGCATCACCTCGGAAACAGCCTTGGGGAAGACTATTGCATGCACCATGGGGTGCTCTTTGGGCACTACCATGGGTCCCAACAACGCGGCGGCGGTCAGGTCGGCGCGACTCCACTGGCTTCCGCTCAGATAGGGTCGCCCGTCGGCCAGAAGCCCATCGAGCCATTGCAGTTCTGCCTCCAGTAGCGCGAGCGATTGCTTGCCCTGCTCTGGTCCCAGGTCCATGACTTTGATCATGATGGGTACGATGCGCGACCACCCCAGGGTGACTGCGGCGCGCTGCAGAAGTGGCAATCCGTTTGAAAAGATGGGGCGAACGGAGGCCGGCTCATTGATGAGCGCATCCGAATAGTAATAACGCCGTATGTGAACGCCTGCGACATCATCGAGTCGCTTCTCGATGGCGCGTACCGTGTTGGGTGTTTCGCCAGCAAGGCTTGGGCGCGCGCCAGCATTCTGTTCCTCGCACCAGTCGATGATGGCGGAGGATCCGGCAATCACCCCGGCGTCGGTTTGCAAGAAGGGTACCGAGCCGCGTTTGGCTCCCAGTTTTTTGGCGAGGCGGCGGTGTGTACCCACCATCACAGGACGGACCTCATGGGCAATACCAAAATAGTCCAACGCCCAGCGTGCCTTCTCACAGTAGTGAGAGATGTTGAACACATAGAGCGTGGGTACTTTCATGGGCGGCCTTTCAAAAGCGGATTGCGGGGCACATCTGGCATGGCAATGCGGGAGGTGGGTTCTCTGGGCGCTGGCGCACAGAAAAAAACCGGCATCTGAAGCACAGTGCATCCATCGGACCCGACCCGGAACCCTTCAGACCAACACAAGGACTCACAATGTTACGCAGCATGCAGGAACTTAAAGATTACACCATTGGTGCCACCGACGGTGAGATCGGACACGTCAGCGACTTCTTCTTTGATGACGGGTCCTGGGTCATTCGCTACCTGGTTGTAGATGCCGGTTCCTGGCTCAGGAGTAGAAAGGTACTGATCTCGCCCTATTCCGTCATGCAGCCAGACTGGATGCACAAGCGACTTCCGGTGCGCATCGACCGCAACCAGGTGGAGAACAGCCCGGATATTGATACCCAAAAACCGGTCTCCCGCCAGCATGAGATGGGCTTTGCCGACTACTACGGCTATCCCTACTATTGGGGCGGCACCGGCTTTTGGGGGGACGGCCAGTACTTTCCTGTCATGGCACCGGGCGGCGGTGGGCTGCGTGCGGTTGAAGTAGCAAGAAATGTCGCCGCGCGACACGCCACTGACGATCCCCATCTGCGAAGCTGCAATGCCGTCATCGGTTACCACATCCATGCCCGCGATGGGGATATCGGCCATGTGCAGGGGATGCTGGTAGACGAAGACACCTGGGCGCTTCGCTATCTGGTAGTCGAAACCTCCAATTGGTGGGGTGGGCACCAGGTCCTGATTTCCCCGCACTGGATTGAAACCATCGACTGGACCGATTCAACCGTGTCGGTCAACCTCAATCGCCAGGCGGTCAAATCCAGTCCGCGCTTTGACTCCACAGCAGAAATGAACCGCCAGCATGAATGGGACCTGTTTCATCACTACCAACTACCCGCGTACTGGGACAGTGAGCCGAAACCGAATGGGGAGAAGAACCATGACAAGTTCATTGTGTGAAATGCCGGAAATTCACATCCCAGACTTTGCGCTGCAACATCGCCACCGAACCGCAGCGGACATGCATGAGAAGGCCGTCAAGCACTACCGCCACGCGGCTCTCCTGCAGGATCGTGGAGACAAAGAACAGGCGCAAACCCATGCAAACATTGCCAGGCGCCACGCCATTTGTGCCTTGGCAGCCTGTGACGGGTCTCCAGACCTTTAGCTCGCGCCTCTGTCCAGCGGGTTGAGCGAGAGCAACCCGGGTAAGACCAGCTTTTGCCAACTCTTGCGCAACCGGACCAGTGCTCCGGGCACGGCCTGAAGTCCCGCCTGGGGTGCGGTTTGCGCCATGAATAGCTGGTAGACGCCTTCCTTTGCACCGGCCAGAGTCTTGTTGGCCAGCACCGTCTTTCTTGTGACCAGGTAGGTTTGCAGGTCACCAAAGGACACCAGCATGGGTGTGGCGGGTGGCTTGAAGTCCTTGAGGCTCTTTCCCGACAGAAAGCGTGCCGCATTGTGTGCCGCCAGGTTACCCATGTCGATGGCGTTGAATGCCTGTTTGCCAACGGGCTTGGGCAGGGCCGCCGCATCCCCGGCCACAAAAATAGACTTAAAAAACAGGCTCTGCAGGTTTTGATGAACCGGAGCCCAGGTGTTGGGCGGCCGAATCAGTCGGGCCTCGCGCAGCAAGGGCGGCGGCGCAAGCCCTGCTGCCCAGAGGGTGAGGTGGGAAGGCAGGCGCTTGCCCGAAGCCAGCCAGACCCCTTTGAGCGTGATGCGCTGCACCGGATCGCCCGTGTGAATAGCCACCTGGTGTGCCTCGCAAAGCTGGCGCAGTTCAATGTCGAGCTTCTTGGGAAACCCGGGCATCAAGTGGTCACTGGCCTCCACGATGGTCAGGCTGATGTCCGGCCGGTCGCGGTAGCGCCGCAGCAGTTCGCCCAGCGCTTCCACCCC
>DAOQRI010000333.1:0-3980 GCA_035355475.1 Rhodoferax sp.
GGTCTGGATGGCATAGGCGATCGCTGCCATGCCCGACGCGACTGCCAGTGCGCCAATGCCGCCTTCCATGGCCGCCACGCGCGCCTCAAGCACGCCGTTGGTCGGGTTCATGATGCGGCTGTAGATGTTGCCAGCCACCTTCAGGTCAAACAGGTCGGCACCATGCTGCGTGTTGTCAAACGCGTAAGCCACGGTCTGGTAAATGGGTACTGCTACCGCTTTGGTGGTGGGGTCTGGCGTGTAGCCGCCATGCACGGCGAGGGTTTCAATTTTCATAGTGAGCGCTCCTTGGAAATCGTGTTTTGGTAACTCGGTGATACGGGTGGCTTCTTGTCGTCCCGGGATATCCGTTGATTGTCGGGCAGTTTGCAAACGCCCTTGCGCTTAGACAGCCGCCTCTAGGAAAAGACCCGGAATTAAGGTGCCCGCACTAGGACGAACTTGGAGAATTCAACCCAGCAAGCACAACGCTTCAATTTTTTATTCTTTCTTCAGGAGTATTTCCATGGCTAACCAAAAACTGGCAACTGTTACCAACGAACTGATCGAGTCCTACGGCAACACTGCCAAGAACGTGATCAATGCTTACCGCGTGGGCAATGAGCGCGCTGTGGTCTTCATGGACCAAAGCTTCGCCTCAGCACTGAACAAGGCCGGCACCCGCCTGAGCACACAAGCCCGCCGCAACGCCGTTGCGACCGAAAAGAAGATCACTGCCTACTACACCAAGGGCATCGAAATGACTTCGGCCAACGCTGACATCGTCATCGACAAAGCCGTTGAACTGGCTGGCAAGGGTGTTGTTCAAGTGGCTGCCAATGCTGGCCGCTTTGAGAAGTCCACTGGCGTGACTGCTCTGACCACACTGGCTACTGCCGCTGTGCCAGCTGCCAAGGCTGTGACCAAAGTCGCTGCCAAGATTGAAGCCCAATCGGGCGTGCTGGCCAGCAAGATTGCCGGCAAGTCCGTCAAGGCCAAGGTTGCAACCGCCAAGCGCGCTGTGACCAAGAAGGTCGTTGCTGCCAAGAAAGCAGTTGTGGCCAAGAAGGTCGTAAGCACTCCCAAAGCCGCTTAATTGCCTACCAAGCCACCTTTCGGTGGCATGAAAAAAAATGGGGCTGATCGCGTCAAGCGGTCAGCCCCTTTTCCATTGCATGATCAGCGCCCGGTCACAAAGGCCTGGCGGGGTTCAAATGCCTTGGCGACAGATATTCCTGCAAATAAATGTCAAACGGCATGGTGTCAGCCGCCTCAATCTGGCGCTGATCGTCCAGCGATTTGCGCGCCTGTTGCGCATACTGTTCACGCACCGCCGGGGACAACTCCGCGTCCAGCATGGCCTGGCGGGTCTTGACCGACTGGGCATTCACAAACGCCACAAAAGAGCCATCAAAGTTGTCCGTCAATTCGCGCAACACGCGTGCCGATGGCAACGTGTCGGGGTGGCGCAAGGCGTGCACGGCTGACTCCACCGCCGAAGCGTAGTCGGAGCCACCCAGCGTAGCGTCGAGCTGCTGGGCAATCGGCTTCAGTTGCCCAACCAATTCCAGCCCCCAGTCCACCAGGGCCACGGTTGCGTTTCCGCGTTCCAGCGTGAGCCCAGGCTCGCGTCCGCGCTCGGCAGTGTTGTGCTGGTTGTGCGCCATAGCCAGCATTTCCTGCGGTGTATCGGGCGGGCTGTCGCTCAGCAGGCAATGCAACAAAAAAACATCCAGAAAGCGCATGGTCTGGGTGTTGATGCCCATGGGCTCAAACGGGTTCAGGTCCATCAGGCGTACTTCCACATATTCCACACCCCGCTCGCGCAAGGCATGCAGGGGGCGCTCGCCTTGATGGATAACCCGCTTGGGACGAATGGTGCCGTAGAACTCGTTTTCAATCTGCAACAAAGTGGTTGCCAGCTGGCGGTATTCGCCGTTGGGTCCGCGCACGCCAATGGCTTCATAGGCCGGGTATGGCCGCGTCATCGCATCCTGGAGCGAAGCGGCGTAGCCTTGCAGGCTGTTGTAGCTGACCGCCAGCGAGGCCTGCGCATCGCTCTGGTAGCCCAATCGCCCCATACGCAGCGAGGTAGCGTAGGGCAAATACAGGGTGCCGGCATTGAGCGGCCGCAACTGGTGTTGGCGCCCGGCCACAAAGGTGGAGCAAACCGCAGGCGAGGCACCAAACAGATAGAGCAACAGGAAAGCGTGGCGGCGGAAATTGCGGATCAACCCAAAATACTGCTCGCTGGAAACGTCGGGCACCGACCAGTTGTAGTGAATGCCCGAAATGGTCTGCATGCGCCGCCCGTAGCGGTGGCACAGGCCACTGCGGTACAAGGTTTTGGAGCGACCCACGTTGGAGCTGCCGTACTGCCCCAGGGGAATGGCATCGTCCTGCGGCAGACAGCACGGCATGCTGGAGACCCACATCATTTCGTCCCCCAACTCCCGCGCAGTGACCTGTTGCACTTGGGTCAACTCTTCCATGCAGGCTTGTGCGCTGGCGTGCACACCGGTAATCAACTCCAGCTGCGACTCGCTGAAATCGGTGGTGATATGCGGATGCGTCAGCGCGGAACCCAGGCCTATTGGATGGGGCGTGAAGGCCAAAGAACCGTCTGCCAGCGTGCGCAGGCTTTCCTTTTCAACACCCCGGCGAATGCCCAGAATGCGTGATGGTGTGAGCGACCCCAGGGCCTGTGAATTTGTATGCATGCCAATGGCCCTTCAACTTTTTGTGCGGCGCAGAAGGTACCACACTGCTGCGACAGATGCACACATGGGGAAGATTCCGGCTTTTGCAAGAACCGCCTGGCGATGTTTGAACCATAATTTCGCATGCAAACTGCGGAGCTTGTCATCTGGTCAGCCATGTTGGGTGGTTTGGCCGCTATTGCGTCCTTCGCGCTGATTGACGCCGTGATCCGACACAGCGTGGCCTCGCGGCGCACGTTTGTGTTCGTTGCGCTCACCGGTTCGGCATGCGTGGTGATGAGCGGCTTGCCGCAAGCCGTTTTCCCAGGAGTTGGCCTGCGTCTGTTTCACACACTGCAAAACAGCCTGGGTTTGTTCAGTGGTGCGCTGGCACTAAGCTACCTGGGACTTTGGATGGGCACAGCGGCAGACGACCGCGTCGTGCGCATTGCCATCCGCCTAGGCAGCGCAGGCATGGCGGTGTCGGGTTTGGTGCTTGGCGCCATAACCCTGCTGGGTCAGCCAGACCAATGGCACAGCATGTTGGTGGTGACCGCCAGCGTAAGTGCCCTAGCCGTGTTATTGCCGGTGCTGGTTGCGATCCGGGCCATTGCCATGGGAGACCGCACCGCGTGGGGCGTATTGGGTGCCAATGGTTTGCTGGCGTGCGCGGTCGCAGGGTTGCACGCGCACGCCCTGCAGATACCGGGGCTGGGCTTGCCAGTGTGGGCCGCCACAGCGGCATGCACGGTGAGTTTCTTTATGCTGAGCGCCTTCCTGGTATTGCGGCGTGACCGGCTCAACCGCCATCTGGAACGCTTGGCAAGTCTGGCACAGGGCGATGACGCGGCCACCGGACTGCCCCGAGGGGCCGTACTGCTGTCCAAACTGGATGACGCCATCTGGCGCGGCGCACGCAACAACCGCGATTGCACGGTCATTTGCCTGCGCCTGGCCAACCTGTATGAGTTAACAGAACTGGTCGGCCACCATGCTGACAAACAGATTCTGTCGGCCATGTCGGCCCGTTTGCGCCGCGCCATCGGGTTTCGCCATCTGGTGGGTCTGTACCACCCGCAAGTGTTTGTCGTAGTGATGCTGACCGACAAGGACTCGCGGTTGGTCGAAAAAGCCGTACAGCGCTTGCATTACATGATGGCCAAACCACTGCAATTAACTGGTCTGGACGACGCCATACACAGCTTCATCCCCCGCATGGGCGTAGGTGTCGTGCGGGTCACTCCTGAAAACTACAGCCCTGCCACGGTACTCGAACAGGCTGAACAACGGTCACTGGCAAAC
>DAOQRI010000334.1:0-3979 GCA_035355475.1 Rhodoferax sp.
ACCTGCCGACGATCCAGCGCTACCTGAACTTCCACTTCAGCGTCACCATCGACCTCTTCGGCGCCGACGAGTCCAGCAACGCCGCCACCTTCTACAGCACTGGCCTCAAGGGCCGCTATGAAGAAGGCAAGCGCATGGACGACCACCAGCTCAAGGGCGGCACCTACAAGGTACTCAATGTGCAGGGTGGCCAACTGGTCGAGAAGGAAGTGCCGATGCTCAACGCACTGAACGAAGTGCTGCGCGACGATTACATCAAGGACTCCATTGGTGGCGTCGAGCGCTGGAACAAGGTAATTGAAAAAGCTGGCATTCCGTTCCGCCTCAAGACACCGCACAAGGCCTTCCACCGCAACATCGGCGCCCTGTCACAGGCCAAAGTGTCACCAGACGGCCGCGTGCTGAGCGACTCCGAGTGGAAAGCCCACGTGGACAACTGGCTGCCCAGTGAAACTGACCGCGCCTTTGTTGGCAGTTTGATGGGGCGCGTGGTCGACACGGGCAAGTTCGCCAACTGGATTGCGCCGCCCATGATGGGTATCAACCGCCAGCCAGCGGACTTCGAATACGTGCGTTTCAACTGACCCTGGAGACCGTCATGGACATGAGCGAAATGCAAGCCATAAGGCAGCACGTCATCGACCCCGAGATCTGCATCCGCTGCAATACCTGCGAAGCGATTTGCCCGGTTGCTGCCATCACCCACGATTCGCGCAACTACGTGGTGGATGCCGAAAAGTGCAATCTCTGCATGGCCTGCATCGCCCCGTGTCCGACGGGCTCCATTGACAACTGGCGCACCATGCCGCGCGCCAGTGCCTACAGCGTGGCAGATCAACTGGGTTGGGACGAATTGCCACCCGAGCTGACGGCAGAACAACTGGCAGATCAAGGTTTGGCTGCCGATGCAGCACCTGCCGAAATGCCCGTGGCGCCAATGTTGACAGCCGTTACCAGTGGAGAAACCAGCTTTCAGAGCGCACAGTTCGGCGCCACGCTACCGCCCTGGTCAGCTGCCCACGCCTACACCAACCTCTATGGCCCCAAAGCGGCACAGAAGACCATCACCGCAACCGTGGCCGGCAACGTGCGCGTCACGGCGGTGGGACGTGAATACGACACCCACCACATCGTGTTGGACTTTGGCAGCATGCCGTTTCCGGTGCTCGAAGGCCAGTCCATCGGTATCGTTCCACCCGGTCTGGATGCCCATGGGCGAACGCACCATCCCCGGCAGTATTCGATTGCCAGCCCGCGCAACGGTGAGCGCCCCGGTTACAACAACCTGTCGCTGACCATCAAGCGCGTGCTGGAAGACCCCCAGGGCCAGCCCCTGCGCGGCGTGGCCTCCAACTACATGTGCGACCTGCAGGTGGGTGACAAGGTGCAGGTGATTGGCCCCTTTGGCGCCAGCTTCCTGATGCCCAACCACCCGCGCTCCCACATCGTGATGATCTGCACCGGTACCGGCAGCGCGCCGATGCGGGCCATGACCGAATGGAGGCGCCGCCTGCGTCAATCGGGCAAATTTGAAGGGGGCAAGCTGATGCTGTTCTTTGGTGCCCGCACCCAGGAAGAGCTGCCCTACTTCGGTCCCCTGCAAAGTCTGCCCAAGGATTTCATCGACATCAACTTCGCCTTTTCACGTACACCAGGGCAACCCAAACGCTATGTGCAGGATCTGATGCGCGAGCGTGCCGCCGATCTGGCGCTGCTGCTGGCTGACCCCAACACGTTCTTCTACGTCTGCGGACTCAAGAGCATGGAAGACGGCGTGGTGCTGGCGCTGCGCGACGTGGCGCAACAAGCCGGTCTGTCCTGGGAAGCCATAGGTGCTGCACTCAAAACCGAAGGTCGCTTGCACCTGGAGACGTATTGAAGATGGCGCCATACAGCACCCTCTCCATCTCTCAGCGTGCGCCTGGTGTCGCGCAAGTAACCATGACGCGCCCAGCGGTTTTCAACGCCTTTGATGAGGTCATGATTGCCGAACTGGACGCAGCCTTCACCGATCTGGCCGCAGACGCCAGCGTGCGTGTGATCGTGCTGGCGGGCGACGGCAAACATTTCAGCGCGGGCGCCGACCTGCAGTGGATGCAGCGCGCCAGTCAGGCTTCGCGCGATTGGAATTTGGAAGATGCCCGCCGCTTTGCCACCATGCTGTCGCGGATCGAAAATTGCCCCAAACCCACGGTGGCGCGCGTGCAGGGTGCGGCACTGGGCGGCGGCGTGGGCCTGGCCTGTGCGTGTGACATAGCCATTGCCACCGAAAGTGCATCGTTCTCGGTCAGCGAGGCCAAATTCGGCATCCTGCCCGCGGTGATCGGACCCTATGTCGTCAATGCCGTTGGCACGCGACATGCCAGACGGCTGGCGCTGGCAACAACACGAATTCAGGCCGCTGAAGCACTCAATATGGGTCTGGTGCAAAAGGTTGTTTCTGCCGATGGGCTGGATGCTGCTGTCGATGCGACAGCGACCGAATTGCTGGCGGGTGGGCCTATGGCACAGCAAGAGATCAAGCAGCTTTTTGCGCAACTTGAAGTCGGCCCCATAACTGCCGAAGTGCGAGAATTGACCGCACAAACCATCAGCCGCGTGCGCGGCACCGACGAAGCACGCGAGGGCTTTGCCGCCTTCCTTGAAAAGCGCCCCGCCAACTGGATTCCACACACATGACCCACACACTGAATGGCGTGCCCCTGCTGGTTGTTGGCGCCGGCATCATGGGCGTCGGCATCGCGCAGATCGCAGCCCAGGCCGGACACTCCGTGATGTTGTTTGACACCCGCGACGGTGCGTCGACTGAGGCCAAAGACAAACTGGCCAAAACACTGGATTCGCTCGTTGCCAAGGGCAAACTGAGTGCCGAAGTTGCCGCGCAAACACTGGGGCGCATTGACACCATCAGCGCACTGACCGAAGCGGCATCTGCACGCGTGGTGGTGGAAGCCATCGTCGAGAACCTCGCCATCAAGCGCGGTCTGTTCCAGCAACTCGAAGCCATCGTGGCGCCGGACTGCGTGCTGGCCACCAACACCTCGTCGATTTCGGTCACCGCCATTGCCAACGGTCTGCAGCATCCCGGTCGCCTGGTCGGCATGCACTTTTTCAACCCGGTGCCGCTGATGAAACTGGTCGAAGTGGTCTCTGGCCTACAGACCGATGCGGCTGTGGCGGCAGCGATCTTTGATCTGTCCAAAGCCTGGGGCAAAGTACCGGTGCATGCGCGCTCCACGCCCGGATTTATCGTCAACCGCATCGCCCGCCCCTACTACGCGGAGACGCTGGCGCTGCTGCTGGAAAGGGCCGCCACACCTGCCGTGCTGGACGCCTGCCTACGCTCGGCGGGCTTTCGGATGGGGCCGTGCGAGCTGATGGATTTGATCGGCCACGACACCAATCTGGCGGTCACCCAGTCGGTCTATGAAGCCAACTTTTACGACAAACGCTTTATGCCTTCGCTGGTGCAGCGGGAGATGGTGGACGGCGGACTGCTGGGCCGCAAGTCGGGGCGCGGTTTTTTTGCCTACGGCGAGGGCGCTGCGGCGATAGCGCACGAGAACATCGAGTCCATGCCTCTGCCCACCGCACGACTGCTGCGCGTGCATGGACAGGGGTCGCTGGCGCAGGCTTTGGCCGGCGCACTGGAAAAGACCGGACAGGCGTTCTTGCACGTCCCGGTCAGTGACTGGTTGGGTCTGGAAATCGATGGCGCGCAGTTGCGCCTGACCGACGGGCGCACCGCCTCGCAAATGGGTGCGGATGTAGCCGTGTTCGATTTACCCCTGACAGTGGGCGGCGGCGCAGCCTTGGCTTGGGCACCATCACTGCAGGCCACGCCCACATGGACCAGTACCGCAGCGCGATGGCTCGCCGCCCTGGGTTTCAAGCCGCAGCGCATCGCCGACGTGCCGGGTCTGGTCGTGGCCCGCACCCTGGCCATGCTGATCAACGAGGCCTCCGATGCGGTGCTGCA
>DAOQRI010000335.1:0-3973 GCA_035355475.1 Rhodoferax sp.
GCTGCCGCCATGGTTGTTGAAGGTGACACAGGGGCTGATCACATCAATGAATGCTGCACCGCCATGCGCCATCGCACCCTTGATCAAGGGCACCAGTTGCGCCTTGTCGCCTGAGAAGCTGCGCGCCACATAGGTGGCTCCCAGTTGCAGAGCCAAACCAACCAAATCTACCGGGCTATCACTGTTGATCACACCTTTCTTGCTCTTGGATCCGCGGTCAGCGGTCGCTGAAAACTGCCCTTTGGTCAGTCCGTAAACACCATTGTTTTCCACGATGTATGCCATCCGCACGCCACGGCGCATAGCATTGGCGAATTGTCCCAGACCAATGGAAGCGGAGTCTCCATCACCTGAAACACCGAGATACAGCAAATCGCGATTGGCTAAATTAGCCCCCGTCAGCACCGAGGGCATGCGACCATGCACCGTATTGAAACCATGGGATGCACCGAGAAAATAATCTGGCGTCTTGGAACTGCAGCCAATGCCCGACAGTTTGGCCACACGGTGCGGCTCAATATCAAGCTCCCAGCAGGCCTGAATGATGGCTGCCGAAATCGAGTCATGCCCGCAGCCGGCGCACAGCGTTGAAATCCGACCTTCATAGTCGCGCCGTGTATACCCGACCTTGTTCTTGGTTAGCGTGGGGTGGTGCAGGTGGGGTTTTGCAATATAGGTCATACGAGTTCCTTGCGACCGTTGGAAGACGCCATGGAAGTGGCCGTTTCAACATTCTTACGAATAGCGCTACCGATGAATCGTGCCGTGATGGGGGTTCCGTCATAGTGCAGCACGCGAATGAGGCGCGCCGGATCAACATCCAGCTCATTGATCAGCATGGAGCGCAGTTGGGCGTCCCGGTTCTGCTCTACAACAAACACCTTTTCGTGCGCCGCAATGAAAGCATCGACCGTCTGCGGGAACGGAAACGCCTGAACCCGCATCGCATCGACATGGATGCCGTCTACTTCCAAAACATCCAGCGCTTCACGCATCGCAGGCGCCGTAGACCCGTAGTAGATCACTCCAAACGGTGTCTTTTGCGTCGCGTTACGAAGCAATGGCTGGGGAACGAGATCGGCAGCGGTTTTGAATTTGCGGATTAACCGTTCCATGTTGTAGATGTAATCTGGTCCACGCTCGGAATACATCGCATACGGATTGCGCGTCGTACCCCGGGTGAAGAAACTGCCTTTGCTCGGGTGCGTGCCTGGCAGGGTACGCCAGGGAATGCCATCACCATCCACGTCTTTATAACGGCCAAAGTCTTTGCCCGCTTCCAGCTCGGCTGCAGTCATGACTTTTCCGGTGTCGTACTTCTTGGCGTCATCCCAGACGAATGGCTTGCACAGACGCTGGTTCATGCCGATGTCCAGATCGGTCATCACAAATATCGGCGTCTGCAACCGGTCTGCCAGATCCAGGGCGGCCGCCGAATGGGTGAAACACTCATGCGGATCCTGCGGGAATAGCAGCACGTGCTTGGTATCACCGTGGGACGCATAGGCGCAGGACAACAGATCAGCCTGCTGCGTGCGCGTCGGCATGCCAGTGGACGGACCCCCACGCTGCACGTTGATGATGGTGACTGGTATCTCGGCGAAATAGGCCAGTCCGATGAACTCTGTCATCAACGACACGCCTGGGCCAGACGTCGCGGTAAACGAACGCGCGCCGTTCCAGCCCGCTCCAACCACCATGCCAATGGATGCCAGTTCATCCTCTGCTTGCACGATGGCGTAGTTGTGCTGGCCTGTCGCTGAGTCAACTCGGTATTTGTCGCAGTACTTCTGGAAAGCCTCCGGAATGGACGACGACGGCGTAATCGGATACCACGCGGCCACCGTAGCACCGCCATACAGACAGCCCAATGCAGCAGCACTGTTGCCATCGGTAAAGATCTGGTCACCCACCTTGTCGGACCGTCGTACGCGCAGCCCTATGGGCGCTTCAAGATGCTGTTTGACGTAGTCACGCCCCATGTGGAGGGCGCGGATATTGGAGTCCAGCAAACGCTCCTTCCCCTTGTACTGCTCGGCGAACAGGGTTTCAAACACATCCGCGTCCACGTCCAGCAGCACGGACAATGCGCCCACGTAAATGATGTTCTTGAATAGTTGGCGCTGGCGCGGATCGGTATACGCCGCATTGGCAATTTCGGTCAACGGCACCGCAATGGTGTGCACATCTTCGCGGAACTTGTTCGGGGGCAGTGGTCGAGTGCTGTCGTAAAACAGGTAGCCGCCAGGCTCGATCTCCGCAATATCGGTGTCCCATGTTTGCGGATTCATGGCAACCATCATGTCTACCCCACCACGGCGGCCGTGATAGCCCTTCTCGCACACCCGCGCTTCATACCATGTCGGCATGCCCTGGATGTTGCTAGGGAATATGTTGCGGGGGCTCACCGGCACACCCATGCGCATCACTGCCTTGGCAAACAGTTCGTTGGCCGATGCCGACCCGGAACCGTTGACGTTGGCAAACTTGATGACGAAATCGTTGATAGCTTCCAGGCGCTTCATGCGACCTCCTTATGTGAAACCCGGCTGTCGCGGCAATTCGCTCCAGCCTGCGTGGTGTTCAATAAAAACTTCTGCATGTCCCAGGCGCCTGTGGGGCAACGCTCTGCACACAGGCCGCAGTGCAGGCAAACATCCTCGTCCTTGACCATGATGTGCCCTGTCTTCAACTCGCCAGAAACATACAAATCCTGCGACGTATTGGTGGCAGGCGCCTTCAGGCGTGTTCGCAGTTCAGCTTCTTCCCCATTGACAGTGAAAGTGATGCAGTCCATCGGGCAGATGTCCACGCAGGCATCGCACTCAATGCAGGTATCGCGGTTAAAAACCGTCTGCACGTCGCAATTCAGGCAGCGGCTGGCTTCCTTGAATGCCACTGCAGCATCAAAGCCCAACTCCACTTCCACACGGATATTGGCCAGTGCTTTTTCTGCATCGGCCCATGGCACCTTGTACCGCGTGTCGTTGGAGACGTCGTTGCGGTAACTCCATTCGTGAATCCCCATCTTTTGGGACATCAACTTGGTCAAAGGTGCTGGGCGCACGGCTACCGACTCGCCGTTCAGGAAACGGTCAATCGACACCGCTGCTTCATGACCCTGGGCCACTGCGGTAATGATGTTCTTGGGTCCATACGAGGCGTCACCGCCAAAGAACACATTGGGCACCGTAGACTGGAATGTGTTCTCGCCCAAAACAGGAAGGCCCCAGCGGTCAAACTCGATGCCGCAATCAGACTCAATCCAGGGGAAAGCATTCTCCTGGCCCACCGCCACCAGAACTTCGTCGCACTCAAAGAATACATCCGGCTCGCCCGTAGGTATCAAGCTGCGCCGACCTTTGGCATCGTATTCCGCCCGGACAATTTCAAAGGTCATGCCCAACAATTTGCCATCTTGATGCTGCACGCTCTTGGGCACGTGGTAGTTGATGATCGGAATGCTCTCGTGGATGGCGTCTTCCCGCTCCCATGGCGAGGCTTTCATCTCCTCGTATCCACTTCGAACAATCACTTTCACATCCTTGCCACCCAGACGCCGTGCCGAACGGCAGCAGTCCATGGCTGTATTGCCTCCGCCAAGCACGATGACGCGTGGCGCCACGCTGGTGATATGGCCAAACGAAACTGAAGCCAGCCAGTCAATGCCGATGTGAATGTGGGCAGCCGCTTCCTTGCGGCCAGGCACATCCAACTCACGCCCGCGCGGTGCGCCGCTGCCAACAAAAATCGCGTCGTACCCCTGACCCATCAACGCTTTCAATGAATCGACGCGCTGGCCACTCTTGAAATCCACACCCATGTTCAGGATATAGCCCGTTTCCTCATCAATGACCGTCTCGGGAAGTCGAAAGCGAGGAATCTGCGAGCGCATGAAACCGCCCGCCTTGGCTTCGCCATCAAACACGGTGATCGAGTACCCCAGAGGGGCCAGATCACGCGCCACAGTCAG
>DAOQRI010000336.1:0-3960 GCA_035355475.1 Rhodoferax sp.
CATAGTCGGTCGGCCTGCTCAGACCGATCACCGCATCCAGCAAGTCCTCGCGCTTGCTGGTGCCCCGTTGCTGGCCGCCCTTACCGGCATGGTGAATCAGGATCACCGCAATGCCGCGTCGTCGCAGGCTCAATATCCAGTCGGCCATGGGTTGCCAGCTTTCGCCCTCGTTCTCGCGTCCCGAGCGTGCCCACGCACTGAGGTTGTCCACAATCACCACCTCTGCGTCTTGAATCATGGGTTCAATAGCTTCCTGCCCGTCAAAGGTGGACAGATCAGGCAACGGCCTGCCGTCCGGTAGCAGGTCGGGTGTGAAGATGTTCAGATAGCCCGATTGCGGCTCCACATCGGGGCAGTGCATCAGCAAGCGCTTTTGCAACACCCCGCCGGGCAGTTCACCGTCCAGATACAGCACCTTGCGGGGCTTGGGTGCCCGCCACTTGGCAAACTGGCCGCCCGTCGCCACCGCATAGGCGATGCTCATGGCAAAGTGGGTTTTGCCGATACCCCGCGCAGCAAACACCATGCACAGGTCTTGGGTGTGCAGCCAAGGCTCCAGAATTACCTCGCGTATCTTGAAGTGCATCAGCGCCAGCGCATGGGCGTCCAGTGCTTGTAGTGGCTGTATCTGACTCAGTAACGCGCCCGGCCCGCCAACGGCCTCGATATGCCCGTCCAGAGCCTTCAAAATGGCGTTCATGGCATCACCGCCGATCTGACATAGGCAATGCGGCCCGCTGCCTGCATCACGCGCTGCCGGTCATCTTGGGATATCTCCACCCCTTGACCAATGTTCCCCGCACAGGTGCCGACCAATTGGGCCTCGTCATGCAGCAGGTCCAGCGCCTGCGCCGGGGTTAGCAGCCGGGCCAGACGCTTCGGTGCATGGGCGGGTGTGTCCCGTGGAGGGAACAGGTCATGAAGCTCCAGCCCCAGCGCGGCAACGATCTGGGCAACATCGCAACCGGCAAAGCAGTGGAGCAGCACCGCGCCCTCCGGTGTCTCGCGCACGCTCAGGCTTGGGGCTTTGTCGTCATGCGCTGGGCAACAGGCACTGTACTGGCCGGGCTGGCGCTTTCGCGCTTGGGTCAGCAGTGGCAACAGGCGATCAATGGGGTTCATACGATTCCCCTGCAGATCACCGCCAGCCACGAGGCAAAACGGATCATTGCCCGCTTGACGAATGCACAAGTCGCTATAAAATTGAGAGCGATAGCAGATTGGTGAGGGCCTTCAGTGTCGCAAGCACTGAAGGCTTCTTTTTCTTGGTTGATCATGGCCAACCTTTTTTATGCCGCGACCTGCGCGGTCATCCACGCCCGCACGGTGCCCACATTCCAGGCGGTCACCCGTTCAGACAGTTTGATTGGCTTGGGGAACGTGCCCGCCTTTACCATGCGCCAGAGTGTCGGCGCAGAAAAGGGCAGGGGTGCCGGGGTGTCTGGCCGCTTGGGGCTTTGCACCAGTTGCGATTCCCGAATGAATGCGCTGTCGGGCAGTGCGTCGAAAACCGACTGATTGATGGTTGCCTTTTGAGCCGGAATGCTGGGAGCGATTGGCGTTTTAAGTGTCTTGGGTTTGTGTGACATTGCGTACCGTCCTATGAAGTTGACGATGCAATGGTCGGGGCTACAGTTGCCCGTGAATAGACGTTTTAAACCGCCTGCCGCTGATTTGAAATGCTCCGCCTATTGCGCAAACCCGCATGGACAAAGGGTTTCAATACTCTGTCTATTATTTTTTACGTGTCTTGCGTCCGGTGGTTTTATCGGGATTCGCTACCGTTGCAATTCGGTTTACTGCTTCAGGCGTCAAGTCGATGAAGTGCTTTTCTAGGTAATCGCGCAGCCGGTTTTTGAATGTTTCATTGTTATCGCCGTATCCGTGGGTAACAGCCCGAAATGCAATGTTGGCCGCGTGCAATTCGTTCGGTAAGTCAGATGGATCGATGTAGGGCTCTTGGGCGGTTTGATTCTTGTGTTCCGGGGTAAATTTATAAACTGATTTCATTCCAATTGCGTCGAGCCAACGACTTAGCTCAATTCGCGAGAATCGCTGCGAAACGAATCCAGATTCCTTATTGTTCGACAACCATGAATAGAAAGCCGACTTTGCATCACTTGGGAACATTGACGTGGCAGAGGATAGTTCTTGCATTACTGTGCTCTCTAGGCATTCAGAATTCAGCGTTTCTACAATCTCTTCGCGCCAGTGTGCTAAGCACGTATTGTGGTAACCACAAGCCTTTAGGTAACTTGAATTCATCCTCTCGACCGTTGGACTGATGCGCGCCTGTTCCGCACTGTTAACCATATTCGGTTCAAAGCCTAACATCAGCGCCGCTGCTTCGACTCCCGTGAAGTTCAAAGCAATGTCCCAATTTGATAAATCTACCATCGTCGCCCCCTGTCACGCACCTGATAAAACCAGCGCCGCCGGGTCAGGGTGTCCCGGTTTTCACCACGGGCAATTACTCCGTGGCTAGGCGTGGCTCAAAAACTGCTTACTTTGTCTTTGTGTGTATCGGTATCACGTCCGCACCGATACGAAGCTTATCCAGATAGTCCGCCCAATGCTGCATCATTTTGCGTCGTGCGGGCAGGTGCGCCGTGCGGTTGTAGGCCCGTCCGTTGGCATCCTTCACCGCATGGGCTAGCTGGTGCTCTATCAGGTCCACACGTTCGCCCAGCACTTCATCCATGATGGTCCGGGCCATGGCGCGAAATCCGTGCGCGGTGTGAACCTCTGCGCTGTAGCCCATGCCGCGCAATGCCGCATTGATGGTGTTTTCGCTCATGGGTCGTTCACCTGTGCGCAGGCTGGGGAACACAAACCGCCCGTGTCCCGTCAAGGGTTGCACACTGCGCAGTATCTCGATTGACTGAGTAGATAGCGGAACGATGTGGTCCGTCTTCATCTTCATTTTGCTGCCGGGTATGCGCCACTCAGCCCCGTCCAGATCAATCTCCGCCCATTCCGCCGTGCGCAGTTCGCCGGGTCGCACAAACACCAGCGGGGACAGTTTCAGCGCCGCCAGTGTGCTAGGGTGCCCCGTGTAGGCGTATATCGAGCGCATCAGTTCACCGGCTTGCTTGGGGTCGGTGATGGCCGCATAGTGTTTTTTGGGGGCTTGCTGCAATGCGCCGCGCAGGTCTGCCGTGACGTCCCGCTCTGCCGTGCCCTCAGATACGGCGTAGCGAAACACTTGCCCGCATATCTGGTTGATGCGCTTGGCACTGTCAAACACCTGCCGGGCTTCCATCCTGCGGGCCACAGCCAGCACGTCACGCGGGCCGATAGTCTTTATTGGCATCTTGCCAATGTACGGGTAAATGTCTTTCTTGAGCCAGTTGGTCACCTTGTCTTGCGTGATGGCTGCGCGGTTGGATGACGTCGCTTTAAGCCATTGGTCTGCCACCTTTTCAAAGGTGTTTGCCGCGGCCTTGGCTTTGGTCTGCTTTTCCTCTTGTTTGGCGGTGCTGGGGTCGATGCCGTCCGCCAGTTGTTCCCGTGCTGTGTCGCGCTTTTTGCGGGCCTTGAGCAGCGATACCGCCGGGTACACGCCCAGGGCTAGGGTCTTTTGTTTGCCGTTGAAGCGGTAGCTCATGCGCCAGTACTTCCCGGCGTCTTTGACATGTAGATACAGCCCCAGCCCGTCCGCGTGCTTCTCTCCGGCCGGTTTGCCCGTGGGCTTGCTGTTCTTCACGAATGTGTCGGTCAGTGCCATTAAAAGCCCCAATTTGTTGGTATCTCGTCCTTTGATAATTCAAAGTACCAACAAAAGTACCGTCAAATTGTTGGTATGTCATGTTAGCCCCTGAAATGCTGTGAGGCAAGAAAAAACCCGCAATGCTAGGCTGCATGCGGGTTTCTGAGTGGTCGTGAGACTTTCTGATTCTGCTAAATGGTCCCCCTGACAGGAATCGAACCTGTATCTAGCACTTAGGAGGCACTCGTTCT
>DAOQRI010000337.1:0-3957 GCA_035355475.1 Rhodoferax sp.
CACTGACGTCCGCCAGCGCACCAAGCGCCAGGCAAACCAGCGCCAGCGCGGTGGCCGGCCATGAAATGCTAAGGCGCGCGCCGCTTGACATAGCCAAAAGCCACCAGCAAACCCAGCAGTGCCAGCAGTGCCAGCATCAAGCCGTCAACGCTGCCACCACCGCTATAGCCCGGCTTGTTTTCAACCTTGAACGACCCATCGGTCTTGATGCGCTCCTTGAAGCGGTCGAGCTCGGCTTGCAGCTTGGGCACCAGATCGTCCACCGCTTTGTTGTAGCCCTCTACCCGCGCGGCGCGGGCACGTTCACTGAAACCCGCCATGCTGGCGCTGCCCTTGACCTGGCTGGTGCCCGGTGCGCGAAACAGCAGCTTGTGGGTGCGCACATCAAACACCGAGGCATCCACCAGGGTCTGCACATCGTACTGATCTCCGTGGATGATGTAAGCCCCCACGATCGTCCAGTACAGCACCGAGAGAACATTGGTGTCGTTGAACTGAACCTGGTCATAGGACAGCAGTGCAACCACTTCCACGTTGAACATGCGTGCGACTTGCTCCAGATTGGTAAAGCCCCCTTTGGGCTGCAAATAGGCTGTCGGAATGACCTCGATGTTGCCAATGAATTCATGCCTGGAAAAGGATGCCTTCACGCGCTCCAGCAGCTTGATTTTCTCGGTCTCCGGCAGGCTGGTAGCGGCTCCGCTGCCCGGCACAAACGCAACACCCACCCGCACCGGCGGGCGCAAGCGGGTCACCTCCGACTTCATTGCCGGAGGCTCGTTGGCGTTGGGGTACAGGTAGTCCACCACGCTGCCAACCTGTTTGGGGCCTTTGCCAGAACTCCATGACGCGCAACCGGCCAGGGCCAGCAGTACAACCATCAAAACGAATGTGAATAGGGTTTTCATAGTGAAAACAATGTTCGCACAGAAGCTGCGTCTAAACTGCCACCAATCCAAAAACTTGCCTCATGCCGTTGAAAGACCTACCACCTGACGCCCGCCCGCGCGAAAAGCTGCTCGCCCGGGGTGCTGGCGCCTTGAGCGACGCAGAACTGCTGGCGCTGCTGCTGCGCACCGGCATCAAGGGCAAGGGCGTGCTGCAGATGGCAGATGAATTGCTGCATATCAAGAACGATAGCAGCTCACGCAGCATTGAAGAGGGTTTTGACGGTATTTCGGGCCTATTGCACGCCACGGCAGACGATTTGAAGCGGGTCAAAGGACTGGGGCCTGCGAAGCGTGCCGAACTGATTGCGGCGCTGGAACTGGCGCGCCGGGCCATGGCACAGCAGCTCAGGGAGCGCACCGTGTTTGCCGACCCCGACACCATCAAGCACTACCTGAAACTCCACCTGGCCGTCAAAAGCCATGAGGTGTTTGCGGTTGTTTTCCTGGACGCGCAAAACCGCTTGCTGGCGATGGAGGAGATGTTCAGAGGAACCCTCACCCAAACCAGCGTCTACCCGCGCGAAGTGGCCCTGCGGGCCCTGCACCACCAGGCCAGTGCGGTGGTGCTGGCGCACAACCATCCTAGCGGCACGGTACAGCCGTCGCGCGCCGACGAAGCGCTCACACACACCCTGAAAGCCGCGCTGGCCCTGCTGGATATTCGGGTGCTGGACCACATCATCGTAGGCCCCGGAAAGGCGCTGTCCATGGCCGAAAAAGGACTGGTGTGACCGCGCCAAAAGCGAAATTGGCGTCTGCAAAGCCGCTCACAGTCAATTCCTTGGCTGACCTCAAGCAGGTGAAGAAAGAAATTGCCGCACAGGCCGAGCGCGCTGCCCAGGCGGTGGCGCTGCAGGCGCTGGAGGTCAGACGCCTGCGCGAGCACCGCAGCCTGTTTCAGGCCGCAGTTGGCGCGGTCAAACGCTTGCCGGCGCATGGCACCACCAGTCTTAAACCCGCCGCACCGCGGCCTTTGCCCAAGCAGCGCCTGGCGGACGAAGCCGCTGCGCTGATGGAGTCCATCAGCGATGAGGTGGACATCACCACCCTGCTCGATACCGACGAACACCTGAGCTTTCGCCGCCCCGGCGTCGGACCGGATGTCGCGCAGAAATTGCGCAAGGGGAAATGGTCCATCCAGCGTCAGATCGACCTGCACGGTCTGCGCAGCGATGATGCACGCGAAGCGCTGGCGACATTCATTCGCGAATCCCACAAACACGGCATTCGCTGTGTGCGCGTGGTGACCGGCAAGGGGTTGGGATCACCCGGCAAAACACCGGTGCTCAAAGACAAAGTGCACCGCTGGCTGGTGCAGCGATCCGAGGTGGTGGCCTTTGTTCAGGCTCCACCGGCCCAGGGCGGTGCGGGCGCGCTGGTGGTGCTGCTTCAGCCTTTGCGAAAACAGCCCACCGCCCTTCATCTATAAACCCAGCTCTGCCAGCTCTTGGGCTGTGAACACCCTTGAGCGGGTGTGAAACGCCTTGCCCTCGGGCCCCTCCAGCGAAAACGTGCCGCCATGGCCTTCGATCACATCAATGATCAGCTGCGTGTGCTTCCAGGTTTCGTACTGGCCCTTGCCTATGTAGAAGGGACCGCCGCCAATGTCACCCAGGTACACATCCCCCGCACCCATGGTGATTTCGCCCGGCAGAAAGCAGTTGGCGGCGCTGTTGTCACAGCAGCCGCCGGACTGGTGGAACATCAGCTCCGGGCCATACTTGGCCTGAAGCAATGCCACCAGCTCCAAAGCCGCCGGGGTCGCGACGACTTTGTCAACCATCAAAAGAAGCCCAGCTTGTTTTCGCTGTAACTCACCAGCAGGTTCTTGGTCTGCTGGTAGTGGTCCAGCATCATCTTGTGGGTCTCGCGGCCGATGCCGGATTCCTTGTAGCCACCGAATGCGGCGTGTGCGGGGTAGGCGTGGTAGCAGTTGGTCCACACCCGGCCTGCCTTGATGGCGCGACCCATGCGGTAGGCCACGTTGCCGTTGCGGCTCCACACGCCAGCGCCCAGTCCGTACAGCGTGTCGTTGGCAATGGCCAGGGCTTCGGCTTCGTCCTTGAAGGTGGTCACGGCCAGCACGGGTCCAAAAATTTCTTCCTGGAAGATGCGCATCTTGTTGTGGCCCTTGAACAGCGTGGGCTGCACGTAATAGCCGCCTTCCAGATCGCCACCCAGATGGGCCTGACCGCCACCGGACAGAACTTCAGCGCCTTCCTGCTTGCCCAAATCGAGGTACGACAGAATCTTGGTCAACTGCTCTTTGGAAGCCTGCGCGCCCATCATGCTGTCGGTATCCAGTGGGTTCATGTGCTTGATGGCTGCCACGCGCTTCAACACGCGCTCCATGAACTTGTCGTAGATCGATTCTTGAATCAACGCGCGGCTTGGGCAGGTGCAAACCTCGCCCTGGTTGAAGGCAAACAGTACCAGTCCCTCGACGGCCTTGTCCAGGAAGGCATCGTCCTTGTCCATGATGTCGGCAAAGAACACGTTGGGGCTCTTGCCACCGAGTTCCAGCGTAGCGGGAATCAGGTTGTTGGCAGCGGCCTGCGCAATCACGCGGCCCGTGGTGGTGGAGCCGGTAAATGCAATCTTGGCGATGCGTTTGCTGGTGGCCAAAGGCATACCGGCTTCGCGGCCATAGCCATTGACGATGTTCAGCACACCAGTGGGCAAGATATCGGCAATCAGTTCAGCCAGAATCAATATGCTGATGGGGGTGCTTTCCGCGGGTTTGAGCACCACGCAATTGCCAGCACCCAGCGCGGGGGCCAGTTTCCAGGCTGCCATCAGGATGGGGAAGTTCCAGGGGATGATCTGACCGACCACGCCCAGCGGCTCCTGAATGTGATACGCCACGGTGTTCTCGTCGATGTTGCTCAAGGCGCCTTCTTGCGCGCGCACACAACCTGCGAAGTAGCGGAAGTGGTCTACGGTCAGGGGAATGTCGGCGTTGAGCGTTTCGCGGATGGCCTTGCCGTTGTCCACGGTTTCGGCGTAG
>DAOQRI010000338.1:0-3950 GCA_035355475.1 Rhodoferax sp.
TGATTCTGGAGCGTGGCAACGAACTGGCCGCTGTTGAAATCAAGTCGGGCATCACGGTGGCCAGTGACGCGTTTGGCAATTTGAAGAAGTGGCAAAAGTATGCGCAAGAGCGAGGTAACTTTGCCGCCATCTACCCCGGCCTTGTGTACGGTGGCGACGCGCGCTACACCCGAGACGGGGTGGATGTGATGCCCTGGCATGGCTTGTAAATTGTTCGCAACATGTGGGGCGCTTCAACTGTGCCTGCTCCGCTGGCCGGGGCTGTTGGCTGGTGAACAGTAGGGCTGGTGCTCAGTGGGTGTCGGGCGGTTTTGGGGCGGAACCCGACGGCCGTTCAGCCACCGCATCATGGCTATGCATTTATTTCATCTTCAAAGCAAAGACTTGAGCAAACGCTTTGCCTCTTCGGCTTGCGGCATTTTGGGGTCGAGCCCTAGCGCGAGTTTCAGTGATTCCCTTGCAGCAAGTGGTTGTTTCAGTTCATTTTGAACCACCCCCAAATGAAAGTGGTAGGTGGCCACCTTGGGCTCCAGTTTGATCGCATGCTGCAGGCTTTCCAGCGCACCTTGCAGGTCGCCTATAGCATGAAATGCCCAACCGAGGGTATCGTAAAAGGGGGATGAGCCAGGTGACAGCTCTACCGCCTTGCGCGCCCACGCAACCGCCATTTTGGAGTCGCCAGCGCGTGACACAGTCATCCAGGCGAGGTTGTTATAGGCGCTAGCATTGTTGGGCTCTATCTCAATCACCTTTAAATAGCGTGACTCTGCCTCATTCCAGCGCTTGGCACCTTGGAGCACATCGGCAAACTTCAGCTGCACCTGACCAGAGTTTGGTGCCAGCTTTTCTGCATGCTCCAACTGTTTCAGGGCATCATTCCAGCGCTTCTGACCGGCCAGTGCATTTGCACGGTCAAGCATCAGCGGTAAAAACTTTGGCTGACGCAGCAAGCCTTTGTCAAACGCGGCCACGGCCTTCTCAAAGGCACTTGTCTCCATATGAATAAGGCCCGCTGCGTGAAGCGGTCCTGGGTCGCGCGGCGCCAGTTTGGCAGCAGCACCAAAGGCTCCCAGTGCTTCATCTCTTTGACCATTGGCTGCTGCAGCCACTCCAAGGCCATATTGCGCAAACTGGTTGCTGTTGTCCATGAAGACGGCGTCACGATAGAGCTTCAAAGCATCTGCAGCACGGCCGACACGCAGGTACAGGTCGCCCAACTCCAGTAGCGGGGGAATCGCTTTGGGATCAACGCGGCGCGCCTCCAGCAAAGAAAGCTCAGCGCGGTCCGCCTGCTTATTGGATTTGTAATACCTGCCCCAGGCCAAATGCACCGCGGGTGACTGCGGCGCAGCACGCTCGGCACGCTGCAGGTATTGCTCAGCCTCGGCCGGCTTGCTTTCTGACTGCGCCACGCTGGCAAGCCCAATCAATGCCGGCGCGTAGTGTGGGTCAATTTTCAGTGAAGCCTCAAAATGCTTTTTGGCCATGGACAAGCTGCCATCCAGCAAGGCCTGGATGCCTGCCCGATGCTCACGGCCCTGGGCGCTTTCGTTGGCAGCCTGCGCGCCGGCGATGGCTCTGCCATTCGCTTGAATGGGAGCCGCATGCGCAGAGAACGCCATGGCAAACACGGTCGCAACAAACAGCGGCCGGACGAGTTGGGATAAGGAAGTGCAATGCTGCATGCGATGGTTCCAAAAAGTTGAAAGCCCCTGCCGGAGTGTACCGACAGGGGCTTAATTCAACACAAGTCAGGGAAGCAATTACATCCGCTTGGCAAAGCGCCGTTGGGCACCCAAACCTGCCAGTGCCAGACCCATCAGCACCAAAGTTTCAGGCTCAGGCACATTGTTGTCTACTGGTGGCTCATTGAATCCCGCATTGCCGGTCACCAGGAACGCTGCCAGGAAGATGTTGTCATCGTTGGATGGATTCCGTGTTCTGACCTGAATGCTGGTGTCGCCATTCGCGATGTAACTAGTCAGGTCATACCTTTCGTGGTCATTTTGGACTGATGGCAGAGATGTGGAAAACGGATCGTTGTTGCCACCCATCGTAAAGAGGTTGCCGTTAGCTGCCACTGAGTCCACACTGTCGTCATTACAGCCAGCGCTTTCGGTTATCGTTGTACCGTTAACAGTCACGGATGATTTTTGGCCAGTTTCAGTGCAGGTGTTTCCGTCATAGCTATAGCCGATACCAAGGCGCATTTCAGCCTTGAACCCAGCAATGGCGGTGTTAAGCGGAGAAGCGAAGTTGATGGAGGTCGCGTCGCCGGTTGATGCGGAAGATCCATCAAGAATGCCGACCGACTGGATTGCTGCGTTTGCCGGGTCTTGGTAAATCACTACCAGAGCAGAGCCATCCTGGCCAACGTTCGTTTCCGTGATAGCAAAGTCATAAACACCAGTCAAGCCACCGTCGATCGTCGGCTTAATGAGGCTCGTTACATCGACACGCCCTGCCACTAATGGGCTATAAGAGACGTTGGCCCCCAAGGATTCGTATGAAACACTGGTGCCATTAAACGTGCCGCCCATTACACCACTACTGTGTGTGGATGTGTACAGGTAAGCCGCCAGCACCGTAGCACCCACAGGAACGGTGGCGGAGATAGTTCCGCTCTGAGATGTTGAGCCCCAGCCCGAAGTGGACAGACCCACACCAGCACCCGAGAACGATGCAAATGAAGCCAATGTTGCGTGGGCTGCGCCACCGGCTCCGAGCGCAGCTGCAACAACTGCAGTAGAGAGAAAACGCCGTAGTTTCATAACTAACCCCATAAGAAAAGTGAAAAAGAGAACTAGCGGAGAGAGGTGGAGACGGTGTCTTCCAATTTCATCCAACTGATACCTCAAACATCCTTGCCAACTGCAATGCATTTTTTGTGCCAAATGAAGAACGAAAAAATATATCAATGATGACAATAACTTAGCTGAATCAGTGACAGCTGTTTTGGCAAATAATTGAGATTGTCCTGTTGACCTGTAAATTTTTCCGACATTTTGCTTGGGAATGACGAGTTGATCCCCGTCAATGTATGCACGCCTTGAAGCGGTTTGTTCATCGAGGCAAATGTCCGCAATGCGTCTGACCTCGCATTTCCCCATCGTCATTCAACTCACCGTATCACGCTTACTTGTGCCATAGATTAAAAGCCATTTTGGCATCTAGCCTTCGTGGAGTATGCGTAAACAGCTATCAGAGTGATAGCTGTTTCACATCCGGTTGCGCGGCTTGAAAAAGGTGTAGTGCTGGTGCGGCTCGGCCGCCTGGTACACCGCGCCGGTGTGCGGCGCAATATTCAGGCGCACACTGGCAGCCTGCACTTTGGTGTCGGGTGAGGTTCCCAGCGCATCGCGTAGGGGAACACCGTCGTACCAGTGCGAGTAGGGCAGCATCAGCAGGGCGTTGAGCGGCTTGTCGTCCATATTGACAATCACCAGCGCCTCTTCGCCCGGCACCGTGGTGTGGCGCAAAAAGACCAGCGCATTGCCGGCCAGGCGGTCGCCCAGCACGGTGATGTCGCCGTATTGCAATGCAGGGTTGGTCTGGCGGATGGCGATCAGGCGCTTGACCCAGTCGCGCTGTGCGTGGTTCCACTCGGCTTCGTTCCAGCGCATGGTGCGCCGGCAATCGGGGTCGGCGCCGCCCTCCATGCCGATTTCTTCACCATAATAGACCAGTGGCACGCCGGGTAGCGTGAACTGCATCAGCAGGGCCAGGCGGGCACGCTCGGCGTCGCCCACCGACGTGATGAGGCGCGGCGTGTCGTGGCTGGACAGCATGTTCCATGAGCACAGCAGGCCGCGCAGGCCATAGCCGGCGCGGGCGTCGCGCACGGCGTGGTTCATCTGCACGGCGTCGATGTCCCCGGCCAGCCAGGCCAGCGTGGCCGTGCGGTACCAGTAGTTCATCATGCCCTGAAAGCCTTCGCCGGCCTGGAACCA
>DAOQRI010000339.1:0-3945 GCA_035355475.1 Rhodoferax sp.
CGGCGAATGTACTCGCACGATGGTGAAAGCACGGGTGGTGACAATGGCCGAAGCGGTGGACGTACTGGCCGAGGCGACAGTAGCCGTGCGACGCGTGACGACACTTACACAACGCGCGCACCACGCCCGCCGCGCAGCGACTATGGACGTGCAACGCAGCAACCGCGCGACCCGTTTTTTGACAAACCCTATGAAGCACCGGTTACGGCCGAGGCTGCGGCGCCCTCATGGGAGGCATCGGCTCGTCCGGCCGCGCGCAGTATTTCTGCCAACATCAAACCCAAGGTCAAGGTTGCGGCCTTGTTCAAGTCGACCTAATCATTTGCCGGGCTGCTGAGCGGCCTCGCATTTCACCTGAATCAGTTGTTGTGATGCATCCTGCAGGTTGAACTGCATGGCACTCAAACAGCCGCCCCAGACGCATCCGGTGTCAAGGGACAGCAGGTCCGGTCGATCCAGCCATCCCAACGTGGACCAGTGTCCAAAGGCCACGGTGGCGTCGGCGGTCTGGCGATTGGGCACCTCAAACCAGGGCATGTAACCGTGTGGGGCACCTGCGGCGCCTTCGGTCGTTTCAAATTCCATTTCACCCTGCGGTGTGCAGAAACGCAGTCGTGTCAATGCGTTGACAATCACCCGCAGCCGGTCCATGCCGGCGAGTGAATCGCTCCACAGAGCGGGTGAATTGCCATACATCGCCTGCAGGAACGCCGGGGCCAAGCTGCTCTGCAGTGCAACTTCCACTTCCTGCGCCAATGCCATGCATTGTTCGACCGTCCAGCCGGGCAGTACCCCCGCATGCACCATCAGAAGGGGCTTGCCCGCGCGTGACAGCTGAATGGCCATTCTTTGATAGCGCAACCAATCCAGCATGGCAGTTCTGTCGGGCGCGTCCAGAATGGGGTTGAGTGTGTCTTTGCGGTGGGTTTTCCGCGCGCCACTGGCTACTGCCAGCAGGTTGAGGTCGTGGTTGCCCAGCAGGCATTGGGCGGCGTTGCCATAGCGCATCATGCGGCGCAACACCCCCGCAGAGTCAGGTCCGCGATTCACCAGATCACCCAATAGAAAAAGGGTGTCACGGCTGGGGGAGAAGTCAATGGTGTCCAGCAAACGCTGCAGTGCCGCGTCGCAACCCTGCACATCGCCAATCATGTAAAGTGCCATGGTGTTCATTCTCGCTTGGGTTTCATGGAATTTCTTTTGATCGTGGTGCTGACTCTGCTCAATGGCGCATTCGCCATGTCCGAGTTGGCGCTTACCGCCAGCCGCAAAGTGCGTTTGCAAAACATGGCGGATGCGGGCGACAAAGGGGCACTGGCCGCATTGGCCCTGCTGGAAAATCCCACTCAGTTTCTGTCCTCGGTTCAGGTTGGAATTACATCCATCGGGATGCTCAATGGCATTGTGGGAGAAGCCGCTTTCAGCGATGGCCTGGCGCAATGGCTGCAGGCCCATCTGGCTCTCTCACACCGGGTATCCGAAGTTTCCGCAACCGCCGTGGTGGTGACGGTCATCACCTTTGTCACCATCCTGTTTGGTGAGCTTGTGCCCAAACGCATCGGGCAGCTATACCCTGAGACGGTCGCGCGACTGGTCTCGCGACCCATGACCTGGATGGCTGTGGTAGCCAAGCCGTTTGTCCGTCTGCTTTCGGTTTGTACACACGCGATGCTGCGACTGTTGCGCATTGATACAACCGATACGCGGGCGGTCACTGAAGCGGAGATTTCGGCCAGCCTGGAAGAGGGTGTGGATGCGGGCATCATTGAGCAGCACGAGCACCAGATGGTGCGCAACGTGTTCGAACTGGACGACCGCACCCTGCCGTCGATGATGCTGCCGCGCTCCGATATTGAGTGGATGGAGGCGTCCGCCAGCGTGTCACAGTGCCTGGCGCAGGCCAGCACAGGTGGGGAGAATGGGGCCCATTCCTGGTACCCGGTGTGCCGGGGTTCGCTGGACCAGGTGGTGGGTTTGGTGAGCGTGGCGCGCTTGCTGGAGTTGGGCGCGCATCACCCGGGCGATGTGGAGTCCATTTCCGAACCGGCAGCCTTTGTGCCGGAAACATTGAGCGGCATGGAGCTTATCGAACAGTTCCGCACCAAGTCGGCACGCATGGTGTTTGTTGTGGATGAGTATGGCGTTGTGCAGGGCTTGCTAACCCCGCACGACCTGCTGGAGGCCATTACCGGCGAACTAAAGCCTGACGCCCAGACGCAGGCCTGGGCCATTCAACAGCCGGACGGTTCCTGGGACCTGGACGGTTTGATGCCCGTGGGTGAACTCAAGGCACGCCTCGACATTGACGATGATCTTCCGCAGGAAGACCGTGGCCGGTACAACACGTTGGCGGGACTGCTCATGGCAGTATCCGGCGATCTGCCATCGGTCGGCGAATCGATTGACTGTGCATCCTGGCGCTTTGAGGTGAAGGCGCTGGAAGGCAAACGCATCGACAAAGTGGTGGCTCGCCGGGTCGATCAAACCTAGAGTCGCCCGGTCAACCGGTAGGCCAGCAAGCCCAAATACTCGTGTAACAGCAGTTGCCAGTTGCGCGCCCCGTCTTTGAGCGAGTAGGCGGTCCAGGGCGTGTCGTTGCCGGTGCGAAAGTCGACGGGGTATGCCGCCACGTTCCAGCCGACCTTCTTGAAGGTTGCCATGGAGCGGGGCATGTGCGATGCTGTGGTCACCAGCAACCAGCGCTGGTTGATGTTGATACCCGGCAACTGGGCAGTGAGAACGGCGTTCTCATACGTAGTCCGGGACCGTGCTTCGTAGGTCACCTCACTTCTGCCGATTCCCATGCTGTCAAAGAATGGACGCACGCGTTCTGCCTCGCTCGGTCCACTGGCCATAAACGAACCCTCGCCACCAGTGAACACCAGGCGCAGGTGGGGGTTGCGTCGCAACATGGCAATCGGACCCATCATGCGCTCGGCCGCTTCGTTGAGCAACGGCTGCGTGTGGGCTTCAGCGATGTAGGCTTCCTCGGTCGAACCGCCCAGAATGACAACACCTGTAAAGGTTCTCAAATCGGCGTCGAATGGAATCTCGGCGTACTGAACTTCCAATTGGCGGAGCAAGCCATGCGGCAGTGGTTGCCAACCCATCAGCAACAACAGGGACAGTGCGAGTCCCACCAGCTTTTGCGCCAGAGCAGGCCTGCGGTGGGCCAGCAAACTGGCAACCAGCAACGCCGCAATCCAGGTTAAAGGTTGCGCAAACAGATTGAGAAGTTTGGAGGCGAAAAACACAGTTGGAAAGTGAGGCGGTGGGGCAAATGGTCGAAATCGCTGGCAATTTCTGGGTTTGCGGGTTTGTACCTAGTGGAGGTCCACACTTGCGACTTTACGCCATTCCACTATTCTTCAGGCTCACTCAATCACTTACGGATCAAACATCATGAAATTACGCGCTCTCGTTCTGGGTCTGGGTCTGGTCGTCGGATCGTTTTCCATGACGGCATTCGCTCAAGCCCCTATCGTCATTAAATTCAGTCACGTGGTTGCCAATGACACGCCTAAAGGCCATGCTGCGGAGTATTTCAAGAAGAAGGCCGAAGAGCTGACCAAGGGCCGCGTGAAGGTGGAGGTGTATTCCAACAGCACGCTGTATAAGGACAAGGAAGAGATGGAGGCCCTGCAGATTGGCGCGGTTCAGATGCTGGCGCCATCGTTGGCCAAATTCGGCCCGTTGGGTGTCAAGGAATTTGAGGCGTTTGACCTGCCCTATATCTTCAACGGCTACGACGAACTGCACAAGGTCACGCAAGGCCCCGTCGGGCGCATGCTGCTGGACAAACTGGATGCGAAAGGTGTCAAGGGTCTGGCCTACTGGGACAACGGTTTCAAGTCGTTTTCTGCCAACAAGCCGATTCAGTCGCCAGCGGACCTGAAGGGGCTGAAGATGCGCAACCAGTCGTCCAAGGTGCTGGAGTCGCAAATG
>DAOQRI010000340.1:0-3933 GCA_035355475.1 Rhodoferax sp.
AAGGCAGCAGGTGGCAACGTGACGCGGGAAGCGGGGCCGGTCAAGGGCGGCAGCACCGTGATCGCATTCGTAACCGACCCCGATGGCTACAAGATTGAGTTGATTCAGCGGTAGTGCTCGCGCCTACGCGCCTCTGACACAAACTCTTCCAGCTGGGGGTCCATCGCATTACGCGAGGCCACAATTCCCAGTACCCGTCCCCCGTCCACAACGGGAACGTGGCGAAAGCCATTTTCATGCATCAGCAGCAGTGCATGGCCATAGGAGGTACCCGGTGCCACCGTGGATGGCGGGCTGGTCATGACGTCGCACAATGGCGTAGTAGTGGCGTCTTTGCCCATGGCCAGCACGCGGAACACAGCGTCACGCTCGGTGAAGATGCCGACCAGTTGCTGGTTATTGGTCACCAGCACGGCGCCCGTGTTCTTGCTGGCCATCAGTCCCGCAGCCTCGCTGACGGTCGTCTCCTGCGACACCATGATCAGTTTCTTGGGCTCCATCAGGCTTTTAACCGGTTGATCAAACATGCGTTTACCCTCTGCAAATGTGAAGGTCATGCTAGCCCCTCAGGGTGCAGAGACCTTGCCATAGGTCAAACACCAGTCAAAAGCCGGACGCGTCTAAGGCAATACACCGCCGCCGCCAAGCCATGCCTCGGGTGCGCGCAGGGCTTCTTCATATCCCTGGATGAATCGCCCCACATGCAGGCCATCCATCATTGCGTGGTGCACTTCCACCGACAGGGGCATCCACAGACGGTCGCCATCGGCGTCGACGCGCCCAAACGCAATCTTGGGAATCGAGGCATGTGGCCCCCACTGCCGTGCGTTGGAGTAGCTGCTGAAATGCATCCAAGGCAAAGCCGTCAAATGCACCGTGGCGGTGCCGTACTCGGCTGGCTCAAAGGCCGCATCCGGCTGACTGGCACGCGCAATGGCCGCCACACCGGCCGCAGCAAAGGTCGCAAAATCGCGCTGATGTTTCAGTGTCACAAAGCCAAACGACTCATCGTCGCGCAGCACCGTCGTGCTGCCGTGCACCTCGGGGTGAACACGCACACGCTCACCCTCCAGCCGGTAGCGAAACGGGGTAATGTCATTGGCCAGGCGAATGGCAAGGAAGTGATAGGCCAGCGACAACCCGCCCACACCCGACGCCTTGACCGCCTGCTTGAGACGCGCCACGTCCACACGGGTGCAGATATTGAAACTGGGAATGTCAAAGCCGCGGAAGAATTCAAAGGCCGAGCGGCGCGGCCAGGTATCGAGATCGAGGTAACGTGGGTCCATCGTGCGCATGATACAGGCTCAAATCCGCCGACTCATCAGACCGAAGTCACATTCAAATTGCTATTACTCTGATAGCGTGTTATGCATATTCTACGGGGGCTAGAGGCCTATTTGACTAGACATTTCGTATCACGCGCCAATTGGGTGATGCGCGCCCAGTCGCCCTGCGCCATGGCGTTTACTGGCACCAGCCACGAGCCACCCACGCACACCACGTTGGGCAGCGCCAGAAAGTCGGGTGCGTTGGCCAGCGTGACGCCCCCGGTCGGGCAAAACCGCACATCGAAAAACGGTCCACTCCAGGCTTTCAGCATGGCCGGGCCGCCGGCCTGCATGGCAGGAAAGAACTTCAATTCGGTGAGGCCATCCTCTTGCGCCATCATGATTTCGCTGCCCGTAGCAACGCCTGGCAACAGCGCCAGGCCCACATCGCGACACGCCTGTCCGACCGCGTGGGTGTAACCGGGGCTGACGGCAAACCGGGCCCCTGCGTTGGCCGCCGCGCGGGCGTCCGCCGGTGACCGCACCGTGCCGGCACCCACCACGGCTTCAGGCACATCTCTGGCTATCGCTTCCATGCAGGCCAGTGCCTGCGGTGTTCGCAAGGTGACTTCCAGCATACGAATACCACCGGCAACCAGCGCGCGCGCCATAGGCACTGCGTGCGCCACATCGTTCAACACGATAACGGGAATAACAGGGGCGTCCTGCATCACTTGCAAGGCGGTGAAAGGGGGCAATGCTGACATGGCAGTTATTCCGATACAAGTTTCAATGCGGGCAGCAAGTCTGGCCTTACAGCCAGCTGCAGGCACCTTCTTCTGCAGTCAGCGCATTTCGGCGCATGCCGGCAAACAATTCACGGCCCATGCCCACGCCATTCGCCGCGCGCAGCGCCTCGGGCATAGACATGGTTTCACGGGCATCCCATTCGGCGGCGTCGACCAGTACCTCAAGTGTTCCGGCAACAGCATCCAGCCGGATGCGGTCTCCCGTGCGAACCTTGGCCAATGGACCACCGGCTGCAGCTTCGGGCGACACATGGATAGCAGCAGGCACTTTGCCGGAAGCGCCACTCATACGCCCATCGGTCACAAGTGCCACTTTGTAACCCTTGCCTTGCAGCACAGCCATGGGTGGTGTGAGTTTGTGCAGCTCGGGCATTCCATTGGCCTGCGGCCCCTGCCAGCGCACCACGCACACCAGGTCCTGGTTCATCTCGTTGGCCGCAAAGGCCTGGTGCAATTCATCTTGCGAATCAAAAACACGGCATGGAGCCTCCACCACATGGCGGTCATCGGGCACGGCTGACACCTTGATCACACTGCGGCCCAGGTTTCCCTGCAGCAACTTCAGACCGCCGCTGGCGCTGAAGGGCTGGCTGAGGGGTCGCACCACCGCCTCGTCCTTGCTGGCACCAACTTCGCTCCATTGCAGTTCGCCATGGGCATCAGCCGCGGGAATGCCAGTGTATTCAAGCAACCCACCACTGCGCACGGTCAGCACATCAGGGTGCAGGTAGCCAGCATCAAGGAGTTCGCGGATCACAAAGCCGGGGCCGCCTGCAGCCTGAAACTGGTTCACGTCCGCACTGCCGTTGGGGTACACGCGAGTCAACAGAGGCACCACGTCGGACAGGTCGGAGAAATCATTCCAGTCGATGACGATACCCGCTGCACGCGCCACCGCCACCCAGTGAATCAGGTGGTTGGTGGAGCCGCCGGTGGCCAATAGAGCCACCATCGCATTGACGATGCAGCGTTCATCCACAACTTTGCCAATCGGTGCAAAGCGCTTGGCCTTGGTGATGCCCAGCACCGTGCGCACAGCCTCACGCGTCAGTTCCAGACGCACGTCTGCGCCGGGGTTGATGAAGGCGGTACCCGGCACATGCAGTCCCATGGCTTCGAGCAGCATCTGGTTGCTGTTGGCCGTGCCATAAAAGGTACAGGTTCCCTGCCCGTGGTAGGCTGCGGACTCTGCTTCCAGCAATTCGGGGCGACCCACCAGGCCCTGCGCGGCCTTCTCGCGCACCTTCGCCTTGTCGTTGTTGGACAGTCCAGACGTCATGGGGCCGGCCGGCACAAACACCGTGGGCAAATGCCCAAAGTGCAACGCACCAATCAGCAGGCCCGGCACAATTTTGTCGCACACGCCCAGCATCAGCGCGCCATCAAACACATCGTGGCTCAACGATACGGCAGTAGCCATGGCGATGGCATCGCGGCTGAACAGGCTGAGCTCCATGCCGGCAGTGCCCTGGGTCACGCCGTCGCACATGGCCGGCACGCCTCCGGCCACCTGCGCAGTGGCTCCGTGCTTGCGGGCTTCTTGCTTGACCAAGTCGGGGTAATGCTGCAAGGGGGCGTGGGCCGACAGCAGATCGTTGTACGCGGTGACGATGCCGATGTTGGGTCCTTTTTCGGCCACCACGCGAAACTTGTCACTACCCGGCATTGCCGCAAAAGCGTGCGCCACATTGGCGCAACCCATGCGTTCGGCGCCGGGCTTGCGATTGGCCGCCGCATCCAGTTGCGCCAGATAGGCACCACGCGTGGAGGCACTGCGCGCCACTATGCGGCCGGTGACAGCGAGAACAACGGGATGGACAGGTACAGGATGTGGCATGGTGTTATGTAACAAG
>DAOQRI010000341.1:0-3925 GCA_035355475.1 Rhodoferax sp.
CAGCAAATACTTTGGAATGAAATTGGGCCTTAGCCCTCTTGGATACTGCGTGGGCTGCTATCAAACTTGAAGTCGCAACTTGCGACTTCAAACAAACGCCGTCCGTGCCAGCACCTTGCCTTTGCGGTCCAGAACAAAAGCCTCGCCCATGGCCGGGCCCTCACCGGTCAGGGCTGAAATATTCACCTGATGCGTCACCCACACCTCAAACTGCCGCGCGGGAATTTTCGCCATGGCCTGGCGCAGCAGTTGAGACTGCTCGGGTTGCAGGGCGCGGTCACTGAATGTCGAGTTCAGCGCCGGCCAGACGGTGTGTTTGCCAAAGGCCAGATCGGCCGTGTCTTTGCAGCGGCACCAGGCGCTGGTCAACACGGCGCGGGGTTGGGGAAGCTTGCTGTTGCGAAACCACGCGCCGATACGTCGGGCATCCTGCTGCCCGGCGTCGCTCAGGTTGCGCTGCGTGCGGCAGTCATCCAGTTTGAATTCGGGCGGATCACCCACGCCCGGCACCGTGGCGGCATGGCGCAGCACCACCACGCAGCCTCCCGTGCGCACGAGACTGGCCACGTTGCGGGTATCGTCCGCAGCCCAGACCGATAACGCTGGCCACGCGCTTGCGGCCAAGCCAACCAGCGCATCGCGGCGGGTAACGAGACCCGTATCAAATGAAGATCGACGCGACAACTGGCGCAACTGCATGAAGCCTCCGGCGGGAAGATGCAGATGAGGTTAGCACGCCGCTCCACGGACTGCCAGAAGGCTGATTTTGACCATATTTAGACATCAAATTGGCCTCTAGGCCACGTGGAATATGCGTAAGTAGCTATAAATACAGGAGCAAATTCACGAAGCCTGCTCACACCACCTCGCGCGTCCCGCGACATTTGGTCTGCCCAAACCGGCTGCAGCCCCAAAACTGCTTTCCGGGCGTGGCACCGTTGCGGGCCTGGCGCAGAACCATGGGTGAGCTGCACAGCGGGCAATTGGGCGTTTCCTGCGCTGCTGGAGCAACCGGCGCCCAAGCCGGCTCTTGGGGTGCGGGCTTAGGCGCGGGTGCTGACCCAGCCAACCCAGCCGAAGCCCCCGCCTGCGCCTGAATGCCTCGCTGCAGCGCAATGCCGTTGATTAGCTGAATCTCTCGCCCATGCGCAAAAGCACGCGCCTCATCCGTGAACTCGCCTGACGTCACCACAAAAGCGCCCGCCACACGGCGCGCCGCCATCACACCGTATAGCTCGCGTACGGGTTGCACGCCCACGCGCAGGGCGCGCCACTGCTTGCACTGAACCAGGTATTTGTCAGAGCCCTTTTGCAGCAGCACGTCCACCCCGCCGTCCGGCCCACCACCGCCGTTGTCCAGCGCGGTAAAGCCTTGGCGACGGAAATACTCGCCCACCAGCACCTCAAACTCCCGCCATGTCCCTTGCGCCACACCATCGGCTCGTTTGGCCGCCTCGGCGTGAAGTTTTTTGGCCTGATGTCGCTTGTAGGCCGAAATACCTGCACCCAGTAAAAACAAGAAAGGCAACAGGTACTGGCCCACAGTCGCCAGCCCGTGCCACAACGCAGTTATCGCAAGACCCCCACCCTGCCCCGATTGCAGCGTAGCAGTCAGCGGTTTGATCGCTATGGAATGCAGCCACAGGTAGCTGACTAAGGCCAGAGCGGCCCCCGCCCACCAGGGCAAAAGTGCTGTGGCCCCCACTACCGCATCCGCCAAACCGTCTTTCTTACGCCGTGCCATTTTCTTCCCCTCTCTCGTTAACACTTCAAGATGTGCAGCCATCTGTGGGCCGTCACATCGTTCCGTTTGACTAGCGGCTGGCCGCCTTCATCATCTCCACCAGCGTCACTGTTTCCACGCTCACCGTGGTCACGCGCATCAGCAGGTCGATCACCTTGTCCTTGTAGTCGGCAAAGCGGTAGGTGTCGAACTTCTCGCGGATGGTGGGGTCCTTGGGCTTCTTCTCTTTGTACTGGTCCAGCACCCAGTCGATGGCGCTGCGGTTGCCCAGTTTGTAGGTCCAGGCCTTGGCAGGAATGCCGCTCAGCGTGGTCTCGCTGTCCAGCGCGATACTGCCAGCCGTCGGATCGGCACGCAGCATGGCTTTGGGTTGCAGACCGGCAGCGCGGGCTTTGGCGTCGGGCACGTCGGTGCGCGTCAGCGCAAACGGCGCAACGCTTTCATAGCCGATGTGCAAGCCCATCAATGCCTCGCCCCATGCGGCCCACTGCCAGAAGTCTTTGTAAAACGGAATGCGGGGGAATTCGCGCTTGAGGTTTTGCGCGTACTTCTCGCGGTACAGCGGGTCGTGCAGCACCGCGTAGCAGTAGTGGAAGATGCCTTCCTTGGTGATCTTGCGGGCCGACTTGCCCTTGCCGATTTCGTCGGCATAGTGGGCGGCGAATTGTTTGAGTGCCCAGTCGGTGATGTTGTCGGACAGGCTTCCATCGGGTGCAAGGCGCTGAATCGGGATGCAAACAGAACCGGCCGCCGCACCGACGAAGTGCAGATCAGGAACTTGTTCAACAGCGCAAGTCATCCAAGGTTTTTGTGCTGTTGAATCTGTGAGGACGATGCACCGATTGATGAGCCCCCCGCCGCCAAAAATGGACGGCAACTGGTACTGCATTTCATTGAGCTTCGGATGAAAGTACAGCCGTCGCTTCACATACGGTCGGTAGCACGCCTCAATGGTGGCGTTCTTGTCAAATGTGTATTGCATGCCCTTCTGCAAATCGGCCTTCACCGCTCTCGTCCATTTGATGGCCGCACCCAGCTCTCCAGCATCGCCAACTTTCTGCCGCTTCACTTCGGCGTTGTAGGCATCGATCAGGTGGCGGGTCTTTCTTTCAAGGTGTTCGTCGTTCTCGTCGTACACCCATTCATCGCGGTTAGTCACTACGCCCAGCGAAAACAGCTTGAATATCGCCCGCTCTTTGCCAGCCGTCTTCGCCGCCTTGGTGTCCTTGCTCGCCAGCGGAATCAGTGTCTCGAAATCGTTGCTAGTCAGGTTCACCCAGTTGTGCGCCTTGTCCGGCTGCACTTCGTCAAACGCCATTCCGCTCATGGGGTGGTTGGCCAAAAATCCCAGTTTCTCCTCCGCCGTTTCCATCTCCGGCCTGCGCACGTAGTACACGCGGGCGGGCTTCTTGTCCTTGGTGGACTGCGCCCGCTTGACCATGAAGCTGATGGCTACGCCGGTCTGGATGCCAAACACGTTGTGCTTAGTACCACTCAGCTTCGGGTTGGCGCGCACATCGCCACCCAGGTCCACCACGTAGATATCGGCAAACTCACTCGCCACCGTCTTGCGGAAACCATCAAACGTGCGGCTCTCGATAAAACTGCGGTTGGTCACAAAGGCCAGTACGCCGTTTTCGTTCAACCGGTCGCTGGCCCAGCGGAAGAAGCGGGCGTACATGTCGTAGAGCTTGGTTTTCTGCGCGGTGCTCTCGGCGATGTAGGTCTGCTTGATGCGTTTGTCAATGTCCGGGTATTCGCGGTTTTTGTTGTTGTCGTTCTCGTTCGCTTGGTTCGCGTTGTACGGCGGGTTGCCAATCACCACGCTGATCTTGCGCGTGTTTTGCCGCTTGATACGGGCCACGTTTTCTTCGCTGACGCTGCCAAACAGATCCGCGTTCACACCCTTAGCCGAGGTGTGCAGGCCCACGTTGTCCAGCGTGTCCACAAAGCACAGGCTGGGAAACTCTTCGTACTTGCCGGTGATGGCGGCGTAGGTCGATTCGATGTTCAGGTTGGCCACGTAATACGGCAGGATGGCCACTTCGTTGGCGTGCAGCTCGTGTTTGTATTTGTGTTCCAGCTTCTTGGGCTGGCCGCGGAAATGCTCCAGCAGTTCGCAAATAAAGGTGCCCGTGCCAGTGGCCGGGTCGAGGATGTCCACGTCCTTGTCGATCAGAT
>DAOQRI010000342.1:0-3923 GCA_035355475.1 Rhodoferax sp.
CCCAGCTCGGTGAGCATGTTCCGACGGCCTTCGCGTTGCAGTCGGTGCCAGTTCGGCCTGCTACCCGCCATGGGCGGCTGACACAGCATGGCGGGGCGCTGTGACAACGCGGCAAGTGCCTCCTGCACGCCGCTTGTCGCCTTCGCATGCATGCCGGTGTCACGCAGGGCCTTGGCCACCAGGGCGCGGTCAGTCTCATGGATCAGCATCTTTCGCGAACCCGCAATGTTGCTGCGAACCGCATCGTCATAGCTTGTCCACCCCCCGGCCAATGCAGGGCTTGGCGGCGACAGCAATTGCGCCCAGATCAGGGCTTCCAACGCCTTCTGTTGTGGATGGATCCAGCTCACGGTCACTTTGGCGGGTACCCGCTGCTGCGCTTGTGCGGCCACTTCCAGTGCATCGGTGGCGCGCGCATGGTCGATCAGGAACCAAGCCAGATCGATGCGGGCCATCGCCTGCTGTACCCGGTCCTGCAAAGCGTTGTGCGAACGGTTTGAGTCATCGGGTGTGGGCAGTCCGCTGATGCGCAAGCGCAGCATGGCTTCCGAACCTGCGGCATCGCCGGTTTCATCCAGGGCCTGGGCCAGGGACAGCTGGGTGTGGAACAAACCCGGGTCCCGGGCTGATGTGCCGCCGGTGCGCAGGGCCACTGCGTCGCGCAGCAGTTCCACACGCTGGGCTGCTGGAAGGTCGGTGTAGGACAGCTGCTCTTTGGCGCTGGCCACGCGCGCGCGCGCCGTACCCTGGGGCCCTGCCAGTTCGGCAATGATCTGGTTCAGGGCCTGTCCTTGCTCCTGGTCAGAATCGGTTGCAAAAGCCAGGCCCTCCAGCACATCAATCCGGCGCAGATCGCCTTCGGGCAGATCCTTGGCAATGTTCCAGGCGGCCCGGAAGTGACCCAGCGCTGCGGTTCGGTTTTCGACGCCATTGGCCTCCTGACCGGCACCCAGGTAGGCCGCCAACAACTCATCTTTGGACAGCGTGGCAGCCTGTGCCAGCCGTGCGCTCCAGTCGATTGGTGGTGGCGCGGGCGGGCCGGCGGGCTCGGGGTCCACATCGTCCGGTGCCATGGACAGCATGGGTGCGGCGTAGGGCAGTACGGCACGGAGTTGCGGCATCGCCACCCAAACAACCGCCAGAGGGGCCAACAGGAAGACGGCGTAAATCAGCACACCGGCAATGGTTTCTCCACGGCGCGGCCTGCGGCCCATCAGTTCGGGCAGCAGGGTGGTGGCAACGGCAGTCCGGTTGGCAAACGACCACGCCTTAAAGGGTGCCTGCTGCAGGGTGGTGAAAATGCGCTGCAGGGCCTGTGGCTCGTCGAGCGCGGTGCTGTCATCACGGGGCACGGCCAGGTCCAGCTGCATCACCCGCCAGTGGTGCGACAGACCGATGGCCACCAGCACTGCGACTACTTTCAGGACCACGTCATCCAGGGCAATACCGGCGACCAGCAGCAGGCCACAGCACACGGCTGCAAAACCAAAGCGCAAGCGCGGGTGGCGGGCGAACGCGAAGGTCTCCAGCACGCGACCGCCGTCCAGTGGCGAGACGGGCAGCAGGTTGAGGTAATTGATGGCCAGCGACGCGATCAAAAATTCATTGAGCCAGGGTGGCGCTTTCCACAGCCCGGCGGAGCTGGCCCAGACCCCGGCACCCGCCAGAACCATGCCCGGGACCGGACCGGCCAAATACACTAGGAGTTTTTCCATGGGCGTGGCGTCGGCCTTTTCGCCGGTGGCCAACCCGCCCAGACCAGGCAGAAAGAACACCGACACGTTGCGGTAACCGGTGAGCCGCATCGCCAGATAGTGGCCGCCTTCGTGCAGCGCAATCACCGCCAGCAGTACCGGTACAAAACTCCATGACATCCACCAGCCCCCGACGATCAGGAACAGGATGGCAGTGACCGCAAATACCACCAACTTGCTCTTGCCGGTGGACGTGGACGATCGGCGCAGGGCCAACTGGTCTTCAAACGCTTTCAGGTCGGCTGCGAAGCCTTGCGCGTCGGTGGGCGCAGTGGCTGGCACAGCTTGACCGCGTGCCGCCCATGCGGCACGCCATTGGCCGCCCAGGGCGATCACCGCAAAGCGCAGGGCGGACCGCCATGTCAGCCGGTAGTGTTTGCCGTCTGCTGCGCGCACCAACTGGCCTTGCTTGCGCATGTGGGGAAGCAAACGCTCAAATGCATGGTCCAGACGTCGCTTGACCTCAATGCCGTCGGTGCACATCTGCGCCGGGCCGACCGCCTGGACACGCTGCAGGTGGCGCTGCCACGCAGCCTGCCATTGCGGCAAATAGTCATCAAAGACCTTCCACTGCGGCACATCCATGGGCGAGTAGTGGCGGCAACGGTTTAGTGTGGTCCAGTTCTGACCATTGCTCAGGCAACTGATCAGCTGGATCAGGCAGGGCTGGCGTGGGTCGGGCACTGGTGAGGGCGAGACCAGGGCGTGGGTGTGGCCGTCGGCGTGCTGGTACATGTCAAAGTAGGTTGGCGCATCGTCGGGGGTGACATAGCCCTTGCGGATATGCCCGCTGTAGCGGTAGACAAAGCCCAAAGCGGCCAGCTCCGCCACCGGCAGGTCCAGGATGGAGCGGCTGGCGGCGGGTACGTCCTCACGGGGCGCCGCATGGCAGTTTGAATGCTGCCAGCGCAGGCTGGCGAGCCGCTGCGTCATGATGACAAGCATCACGGCAACCAGCGTGCCCACTGCCATCGCTACCACCAGCAAACCTTGTTGCAATGTGTCCATCGGTCTCGTCTGAATTGCCCAATGGGTCTGATGATGCCACGTGCAATGGCGCTCCAGGGCCGTGGGGGTGGGTCGGTTATTTCGCTTGGCCCGTGAAGACCTGAATCACCCACCTGCCGCCACTGACCAGCACAATGCCCAGCAACACCGGCACCGCGCCGATCAAAAAGCTGGGCTCAATGGGCTCTGACAGCAGCCAGGCACCCAGCAGAATGCCAAACAGCGGGGTCAGGAACGAGAACACCCCCAGGGGCGATGCCAGGTAGTGGCGGAGCAGCCAGAACCAGACCAAAAAGCTGGCAAACGACACCACCACCGAGTGGAACGCCAGGCTGGCCCAGACCTGCGGCGTGGGGTTGAAGCGGGCCTGGCCGGTCAGGAACGCTGCCGCGACGAGCATGACACAGGCCGCCACCAACTGGTAGAGCAGCGTTTGCGTGGCCGGTGCGCTGGCCAGGCGGGTGGTGCGCACCACCACCGTGGTGGCGCCCCAGGCAACCCCGCCCATCAGGCCCAGGAAGTCGCCCCACAGCACATTGCCTGGAGCCGGTGCTGCACCCTGGCTGCGGCCAAAAAATGCCAGGGCTAAACCGGTAAACGCCAGCGCAATGCCGGTCCACTGCACCGCGCCCAGGCGTTCGGCGGGCAGCTTCCAGTGCAGGCCCAGCGCAGCAAAAATCGGTGCGGTGTACAGGAACACCACCATGTGTGATGCGCTGGTGTGGCGCAGCCCTTCGGCTACCAGCAGAAACTCCAGTCCAAACAACAGCCCCACCACGATGCCGGGGCGCCAGGTGCCATCGCTGACCCGCATGCGCTCGCCGCGGGCGGCCATCATCAATCCCACCAGTGCGGCGGCGACTCCCGAGCGCAGGCCAATCTGGAAAACCGGTGCAATCTCGCCCGCCATGGCCTTAAGCGCGACCTGCTGCAGGCCCCATACGAAGCACAGGACCAGCATCAGGGTGATGGCTTGCCCATCGAGCGCTTTGCGCGTTGTCATTCGGAGAGTCCTCGGGGTGTGGGCAGCGTCATGCCCTTTTTGGGGTGGATTGTGCTCGATCTCGTATTCTAAGCATCAAAAGTGCCTCCAGCCCTCTTCAATACTACATAGATAGCTATCATAGTTATAGCATTCAGGCGCTCCCCGCACAGCGTGGC
>DAOQRI010000343.1:0-3915 GCA_035355475.1 Rhodoferax sp.
GCCAATCGCCTGCTGGACTTGCCTTCCTACGTGCCTGAGTCCAAGCGCCGGAACATTATTTCCCTGAACGAGGTATACGGCACTGTGCAATCCAGCATCTGGAGCGAGCTCAAAAGCGGGAAAGACATTGATCGGCTGCGCCGCAACTTGCAACGCGAACACTTGAAACGCGTCCAAGCATTGCTCACAAAAGGCTCTGGCGCCCTGCCGGCAGACGCACTGAGCCTGGTGCGCATGCATGCAACGCAGCTGCAAATTGACCTGCGGTCAGCGGCGGGTAGGTCCAGCTTGACCGTCGAGTCCCGTGCACACCTTGCCGAGAGTTTGAGTTCGCTGAGTGGGGCGCTGCGCGCAACGATGTCACGCGGATAGCAGATTTGGCGTCGGCGTGCCCAGTTGGCTGGCCGACGCCATTTACTTGCGCCTAGTCTTGGCCTGAGGCGGCAGTGGAGTTGGGCCTCACACGTATAATCTCGCTTTACCACCTCCCTGAGCCTAAGAGCTCTCCTGGACATGACCAAATTTGTCTTCGTCACCGGCGGTGTGGTGTCCTCCCTTGGCAAGGGAATCGCCTCAGCCTCCCTCGCTGCGATACTGGAATCGCGGGGCCTGACAGTCACCCTCATCAAGCTCGATCCCTACCTGAATGTGGATCCTGGCACCATGTCCCCCCTGCAGCATGGCGAAGTGTTCGTTACGGACGACGGAGCAGAAACTGACCTGGATCTGGGCCATTACGAGCGATTCATTGAATCGCGCATGCGCAAGGCCAACAACTTCACCACCGGCCAGATCTACAAAAGCGTGCTGGACAAAGAACGCCGCGGCGACTACCTGGGCAAAACCGTGCAGGTCATCCCCCATGTCACCAACGAGATTCAGGAGTTCGTCAAGCGCGGGGCGCGCTTTGGCGAACCTGACGCGGTGGATGTGGCGATTGTGGAAATTGGCGGCACCGTGGGTGACATCGAGTCCCTGCCCTTCCTGGAGGCCGTTCGTCAGATGAGCCTCAAGCTCGGTCCCAATAACAGCGCCTTTGTGCACCTGAGCTATGTGCCCTGGATCGCCGCCGCCGGTGAACTCAAAACCAAGCCGACACAGCACACGGCCAAGCAGCTGCGCGAAATTGGTATACAGGCTGATGCCTTGCTGTGCCGTGCTGACCGCCCGATTCCACACGAAGAGCGCTCCAAGATTTCTCTGTTCTCCAACGTGCCGGAGTGGGGCGTCATCAGCATGTGGGATGTGGACACCATTTACAAGGTTCCGCGCATGCTGCACGAACAGGGCCTGGACGGACTGATTTGCGACAAGCTGCGTCTGAATACGCCACCGGCCAATCTCAAACGCTGGGACGATCTGGTCTATGAGACCGAGCACCCCCAAGCCGAGGTCAACATCGCCATGGTCGGCAAGTATGTCGACCTCTCAGACAGTTACAAATCTCTGAACGAGGCCCTGCGGCATGCGGGCATGAAAAATCACGCCCGAGTCAAAATTGACTACATCGATTCCGAAACCATCACGCCCGATAGCGTGTCACGACTGGCCAAATTTGACGCCGTGCTGGTGCCCGGCGGCTTTGGCAAACGCGGCATCGAAGGCAAGATTTGCGCAGCCCGTTTCGCACGCGAACGCAAAGTGCCTTACCTGGGCATTTGTCTGGGGATGCAAGTGGCCACTATTGAGTTCGCCCGGCATGTAGCGGGCCTCAAGGACGCCAACAGCACCGAGTTCGAGCCCGACTGCCCCAATCCGGTCATTGCGCTGATTACCGAATGGAAAGACGCTGACGGCACCATCAAAACCCGGAATAAGAATTCCGACCTGGGTGGCACCATGCGTCTGGGCGCGCAAAGCTCCGATGTCACCAAGAACACCCTGGCGCACCAGATTTATGGCGACGTGGTGACCGAGCGGCACCGCCACCGCTATGAAGCCAACGTCAATTTCCTGGACCAGTTGCGCACCGCCGGTCTGGTCATCTCTGCGCTCACACAACGTGAGCAATTGACGGAAATGGTCGAATTGCCGCAAACCGTTCACCCTTGGTTTATCGGAGTGCAGTTTCACCCCGAATTCAAATCGACACCGTGGAATGGTCACCCGTTGTTCAACGCGTTTATCAAGGCTGCACTAGACCACCAGACTGCCGGCAAGAATTTGAAAGCGGTTGCCTGACATGAAATTGTGTGGGTTTGACGTTGGACTGGAACACCGCATCTTCCTGATTGCGGGTCCCTGCGTTGTAGAGTCAGAGCAACTGCAAATGGATACGGCCGGCACGCTGAAGGAAATCACGTCGGCGCTGGGTATTCCGTTCATCTTCAAAAGCAGCTTTGACAAGGCAAACCGAACCAGCGAAACGGCGTACCGGGGCCTCGGGATGGAAAAAGGGCTTGAAATCCTTGCGAAGGTCAGGCGCGAGATAGGTGTCCCTGTGCTGACGGATATCCACCGAGAAGACCAGATCGCTCAGGTCGCGAAGGTGGTGGACGTGTTGCAGACCCCGGCCCTTCTGTGTCGGCAGACCGATTTCATTCATGCGGTGGCGCTTTCGGGCAAACCCGTGAACATCAAGAAGGGGCAATTCATGGCCCCTGGCGACATGAAGAATGTCATTGCCAAAGCGCGCGCTGCCGCGAAAGCAGCTGGCTTCAGCGAAGACAATTTCATGGCCTGCGAGCGTGGTGCCAGCTTTGGCTACAACAACCTGGTAAGTGACATGCGGTCGCTGGCCATCATGCGTGACACCAGTGCGCCCATTGTGTTTGATGCCACCCACTCGGTTCAATTGCCTGGCGGCCAAGGCACCAGCAGCGGCGGCGTGCGAGAAATGGTGCCTGTGCTGGCGCGTGCTGCCGTTGCGGTAGGTGTCGCTGGTCTGTTCATGGAAACCCACCCGGACCCTGCAAAAGCCCTTTGTGATGGCCCTAACGCGGTGCCCTTGCACCACATGAAGGCGCTGCTGGAAACCCTGGTTGAGTTGGATTGGGTAACTAAAAAAAGGCCCTTTCTGGAGAACCACTTCAACTGAATACGGTTCGCTCCCACAGGCTAACCATCCACTCACCCCACACCGATCTAGTTTTGTATTTTTTGAAAGAAATGAAATGAGTGCAATTGTTGACATCGTAGGCCGTGAAATTCTTGATTCACGCGGTAATCCCACCGTCGAATGCGACGTGTTGCTGGAGTCCGGCACCATGGGCCGTGCCGCCGTACCTTCCGGCGCATCGACCGGTTCACGCGAAGCCATCGAGCTGCGTGACGGCGACAAGAAGCGCTACCTGGGCAAGGGCGTGCTCAAGGCAGTGGAACACATCAACACCGAAATATCCGAGGCCGTCCTGGGCCTGGACGCTTCCGAACAAGCCTTCCTGGACAAGACCCTGATCGACCTGGACGGGACCGACAACAAGAGCCGCCTGGGCGCCAACGCCATGCTGGCAGTCTCCATGGCCGTGGCCCGCGCCGCCGCCGAAGAGTCCGGCCTGCCGCTGTACCGCTACTTTGGCGGCATGGGCCGCATGCAAATGCCCGTGCCCATGATGAACGTCATCAACGGTGGCGAACATGCCAACAACAACCTGGATATCCAGGAGTTCATGATCATTCCCGTGGGCGCACCCAGCTTCCGTGAAGCACTGCGCTACGGTGCCGAAGTATTCCACGCGCTGAAGAAAATCCTGCACGACAAGGGCATCAGCACCGCAGTGGGTGACGAAGGCGGCTTTGCCCCCAACGTGGCCAACCACGAAGCCGCCATTCAGATGATTCTCGAAGCCATCGACAAGGCCGGTTTTGTGGCCGGCGAGCAAATCGCCCTGGGCCTGGACTGCGCCGCCAGCGAGTTCTACAAGGACGGCAAGTACGTGTTGGGCGCAGAAGGCCTGAGCCTGGACGCCACCGAGT
>DAOQRI010000344.1:0-3910 GCA_035355475.1 Rhodoferax sp.
TCTGGATCGGCTTGCGCGCACCATTGTTCAGATCGTCCAGCACGGTGTACTCGGCACCCACCAGGGTGCGTACTTTCTCGCGCAATTCCGTCGCAATTTCCTTGGCTGTGCGACTGCGCGTGTTGCGCTTGCCAATATCCACATAGATGCGTCCACCGTTGGGTGAAATGTTGCTGTTGGTTTCCTTGGTCTCGGGGATGCTGCGTGCCAACTCGGCCGCGCGCTCCATCTTCAGGCGCGCATACTCCACCGACGACGAAGGCGGGGTGCGCACTTCAATCATCAGGTTGCCGGAGTCGGCCGTGGGCAGGAACGCGGTGCCTCCGACCTTGACCTGGAGCACCACGGCACCGACCAGGCTGGCCAGCGCAATGGCCGTCATCCAGCGCCGATGGTGCAAAGCCCAGGCGATTACATTGCCGTAGCGGTCAGCCTGGTGGTCAAACCAGTCGTTGAAGCGTTGCAAGTGGCGACTCAAGCCGGTCTTGGCTGCCGTGTGGTGGTCGGGCGGATCACCCCAGTAGGCGGACAACATGGGGTCCAGAGTGAACGAAATCGCCAGACTGACCAGTACCGAGCAGGTCACGGTCAGCGCAAACGGGCGGAACCACTCACCAGACACACCGGGCATAAAAGCAACCGGGATGAATACCGCGATGATGGAGAAGGTGGTAGCAGCAACCGCCAGGCCAATTTCGGCAGTGCCCTCAAGGGATGCAGTGCGTCGGTCCGAGCCGCGCTGCATGTGGCGCACGATGTTTTCCCGCACCACGATGGCGTCGTCAATCAGCACACCAATGGCCAGCGAGAGCCCTAGGAGCGTCATGAAGTTGAGTGTGAAGCCGCACAACCACACGGCAATGAAAGCTGCGATGACCGAAGTTGGCAGACTCAACGCCGTGATCAGCGTGGAGCGCCAGGAGTTCAGGAAGGCGTAGACCACAAAAATGGTCAGCACGGCGCCCAGCACCAAGGACTCAATCACATTGTTGAGGCTACGCTGCGCATCCACACCGCCATCGCGGGTGATTTCCAGCTTGGTGCCGGGGCGCTCTTTTTCAAATTCGGTATTAATCTCTTTGACCAGTTTGCGAATGTCGTTGGCCACGCTGACGGTGCTGGCATCACGCGCGCGGGTCACAAAAATACCGACATTGGGCTTGCCGCTGCGGATGCTGAAACTGGCAATGTCGGCAAATCCGTCCTTGATGGTGGCTACATCGGCCAGGCGTACGATTTGTCCGCCCAGACGTTTGACCACGATGCTTTGAAATTCTTCGGGGGATTCGATGCGCCCCACCAGGCGGATGCTCTCCTCGTCCAGCGCACTTTGCACCTTGCCAACAGGGGCGTTGGTGTTTTGCGCGCGCAGGGCGGCCACCACCTCGCCGACCGAAACGTTGTGCTCGCGCAGCTTTTCTGAACGCAGCAGCACTGAGAGTTCACGCTTGAGGGCACCGCTGATGTTGACCGTGGCCACGCCGGAGATGCCGCGCAGTTTGTCGGCCAGTACGTCTTCGGCTAGGCGTGATATCTCGGCATGGCTTTGTTTGCTGGATGACAGCGCCATGTTCATGATCGGTTGCGCTGCAGGGTCGAAGTGGCGCACCACGGGCTCGCGCATTTCGGTGGGCAGTTTGTAGCGCGCACTGGAGATGACGGTGCGCACATCGTCGGCCGCCTCGATCATGTTTTTCTTGAACGAGAACTGCACCCAGAAGGTGGCATTGCCCTCGGCGCTGGTGGAGTACACCTCTGTGGCACCTGGCACGCTTTGCAGTGATTTTTCCAGACGGTTGACGATTTCTCGTTCCACCGAATCGGGGGACGCACCGGGATAGGCAATAAAGACCTGGATGCCAGGAATTTCCACATCCGGGTTCTGGTTGACCCGCAGCTTGCTCATGGCCAGCAGGCCCATGGCCATCAGTGCAATGATCAATACGATGGTCGCCGTCGGGCGCTTGATACTGAAGTCTGACAGGAACATGCTTATTTCCCTTGCACAGCAGCACTGGCAGAGGCGGCCGGGGCAGCAGACGCGCCAGCCGTTGGGGCGGATGCTGTCACTGCAGGTTTGGCGCTGACCATTTCTGCAGACTGGCCTTCCTTGAAGTTGGAACTGGGCGTGCGCAGGAGGGTGTCACCTTCTGCCAGACCACTGCGGACTTCATAGTTGCCGGTGCGTGCGTCGCGTGCGCCCAGCACCAGGTCCACTTTGTTCAGAATGTTGTCCTTGACGCGCCAGACGGAGGCTTTGTCGCCCGCCTTGACCAGCATGGATTCGGGCAATGCCAGCGCCTTCACGCTGGTGGACTCAATGGTGCCCTCAGCGTAGAGCCCCGAGACGGTTGGTTGCTTGGTGTCAACGAAGCTGACGAGTACTTCGACTTGGCGCGTGACGTCGTTTGCGCTGGGGTCTACCCGGGTCACCTTGCCGCGAAACTCCTGACCAGGATAGCCATTGATGCGAAATCCCACAGCCTGGCCAACCGAAACCAGGCTGATTTTGTCGGCCGATACACGCCCCGCAAAGCGCATGCTGGTGGGGTCAATCACCTTGAGCAATTCCTTGCCAATGGACGCTGTGTCTCCGGCTGACACCTTGCGGTCGCTTACCACGCCATCAAATGGCGCACGTACGGTGGTGCGTTCCAATTGCTGGCGGGCCACCACGGCGCGAGCCTTGGATGCCGACAACTCGCTGATGGCGCCATTGCGGCGCACTTCGGCATCGTCCAGCGCCTGCAATGAGGTCATACCGGATGCGCGCAGGGTTTTCAGGCGCAGCAAGTTGCGCTCAGCCTGGTCCAGTGACTGGGTAGCGTTGCGCACGTTGTCTTCCGCCGAATTCAGGTTGTCGCGGATGGATGTCTGGTCCAGTCGTACCAGCACATCGCCCCGGCGCACCGCATCCCCGTTTTCTTTGAGCACCTGCAGCACTACGGCGGACACCTCTGCGCGCAGATCGGCCTTGCGTTCGGGCTGAATGGAGCCGGTGATGACCGGGCCGGACGCCATGGAACTGGTCTTGATGGTGATGAAGTCTTCTGGTGCTATGACCAACTTGGGCGGCGCTGCAGCAGCGTCCTTTTTGTCCCCCTTACCGGGAAACTTGTCGCAAGCTGAAAGGCTGATAACGAGCGCGACAACGATGAGCAGGGGGCGCAGCATAAAGAACTCTCCGTGGGGAAAACCGGACTGTGAAAAAAAGGGGAATGGCGCTTGATTTGCATCAAATCAGAGTGCCAGAGCCGCGATTATGGCGTCAACGCGGACTTTGTGTTCGGGTCGCGCGCAGGTGACCAAAAGCACTGAGGATCAGCCATTCTTGCCTGGCAATGCTTGGGCTTGTGCTGTGGCTTCTGGCGCCGAGGCTTTGTGGGCGACGATGACCACCGTCGGCAACTCAATGCTGTACAACTCAGGTGCTGTCTGGCTTTGCATGCCTGTCACCACGGTGCTGAGCAAGCCGGTCGAGATAACGGTTGCCAGCGTCAGGGCGAAAAGCTTGGGCAGTGTGCGAGTGGTCATGGTGGTCTCCGTGTGGTGTTGGAGTGGAATGTAGGCCCCTGCACAATGCGGTGCATCCGGTTTGCGACGAGTCACCACTTGATGCGACAAACTGCCGAAATGGCGGAGTGGGCCGCAAGCGCGTGGGGCCGAAGTTTGGTCTAATCGGTCCCTTCCAGGCGGCCTGAGCACGCACACTGCCCCAAAAAGGCAGAGTCCAGAACGGGCCGGCAACACCGAAATACCATTGACGGAGTGATGCATGAGACATTCGATAACGGGCGCCTTGCTGGCACTGGCCATGACGGCTGCGCTTGCGCAGGACGTGATTTCCCCCAATCCCAACTTGCTAGCCGACGGCATTCCGGCAATTCCCAAGACTATTGCCGACAAGGTC
>DAOQRI010000345.1:0-3888 GCA_035355475.1 Rhodoferax sp.
AAAGTCTGGCTATCTCGAACAGACACCCAGCCCTGGCCGGATATCGGGCTGGTTTCAGCGGTGTACAGCCATCTACCGTCTGCGCTAGCGCAGGCGTGGCCGTCCAGCGTACGTCCCTCAGACTCGCTTTCCATGCGCAGCCATTGAAGGGGTTCGCCTTGTGCATCGCAGCGCACCATCCAGCGTCCGGGGCGCACCGCCACCGCCACAAACCCGCCGTCGGGCAGCACCAGCAAACCGTGCGTACGCGTCGGCGCCGCCAATTTGGACCGGATGCGAACCTGTGAAGTCTGCCAATCCAGCTCGAACAGGCCCACAAACTCGCCGCCCGTTTGCGAAGCGCTGGCATTCTGGTGCCACGCGGACAAAACGGTAGACCGCGAAGCTGGCCCAGTCTCCGGGTGCGATTGCGCCAACACAGCAAATGGCCACAGGGCGTTAACAGCCAAAGCGCTGCCAGAGCGCAGAACGTCACGTCTTTTCATGAAGGTCCTTTTCAAATAGTTTCGTTCAGTATTGTAAATACGAATGATTCGCATCTAGAATGCGCTAATTGGATTTATTTAGCAAGCTACACCGCACAGCGCAAACCTCTGGGGATTCAGCCAGCCAACAACCTCTGACAGAAAACACAACATGAACCAGCAAAGAATTCAACAAATTAGGCCTCAAGTCCTCACCAGTATTGCGCAAGAAGCTACAAGTTCCGTAGCAACGTTTGGAAAATTCCTTCCATTGGGAGCCTTGTTGTTGATGGGGTACCTTGGAGCGAACGCGCAATCGGTTGGCAGCGACACCAAGACTCTCAAACCGGTTGTCATCAAGGAACGGGCCGAGGCGCCAGAGGGCAAAGACGCCCTGCGCGCCACGACTTCAGGCATTGGCAAGGGCAACCAGGCGCTGCGCAATATCCCCCAATCCATTACCGTCATCACGGAACATCTGGTGGATGACCGCAACCTGGACACGCTCAAGGACGTTTTGCACAACACGGCTGGTGTGACCTTTCAAGCAGCCGAAGGCGGAGAAGAGGACATACGCCTGCGCGGCTTTTCACTGGCCACCAGCGGCGACATTTTTGTGGACAGCCTGCGCGACCCCGCCTTTTACGACCGCGACACCTTCAACAACGACCGCATCGAGCTGCTGCGCGGCTCTGCTTCCATGTTGTTTGGCCGTGGATCCACAGGCGGCGCGGTCAACCAGGTTTCCAAAACTCCACGCACCATTGACCAACATGAAGTCTCCACGACGCTGGGCCAATACAACTTCCGGCGCATCACCGGGGACTTCAACGTCAAAACCGGAGACGATGCCGCCTTGCGCGTCAACGCGATGGTGACCAAGGCCGACAACAACGCCGCGGGCAGCAGCATCGACAAAAAGGGCATCGCCGGCGCGTACCGGGTTGGCATTGGCACGGCCGACGAGTTCTCGGTCGGGCTCTACACGCTGCAAAACAACAACGGCATGAACTACGGCCTGCCGTGGACCACGCCGACCGCCGCGTCGCCCACATCCGCCACCACAGTCAACAGCAAGATGGACCCCAGCGCGTTCTTCGGCATGGCTAGCGACTACAACAACGGCACCGCCAAATACCTCACAGTCAGCCACTTGCACCGCTTCCAGGATGACAGCGAGATCAAGACCGTGGTCCGCAAAGGCGCCTATACCCGCGACCAGCGCGCCGGCACCGTGCGCTACTGCCAGAAGACGACCAACGCCACCACCGGTGTAATAACCAATCCGCACTGCCCCACCACCGCCGTGGCGCTGGACACGTATGGCTCCAGCACCATTCTCAACCGCGGCAACAACGCCAAGATTCAGGACCTGGACGGCCTCTACGCCCAGAGCGACTACAGCCAGAAACTGACGGCCTGGGGCGTCAAACACGAAATCCTGGCAGGGCTGGACTACGCCCGCGAGTCCAAGAACGTCTACAGCGCCTCGGCCGTCACCAAGCCGAAAACATTGGGCGGCACACCATTTGACGGCGCCTCGATCGACGAGAGCGCGCGTACGGTACTGCGCACCAGCGCCTTCGAGGCAAACAACCTGGGCGTCTACACACAGGACATGGTGCATGTAGCGCCTTTCTGGAAGGCACTGGGCGGCCTGCGTTATGACAGCATGCGCGGCAACTACAACACCATAACCGCCACAGGCGCGACCGGCTCTTCGTATGCACAAAGCATTGGCGACTGGAGCGAGCGCCTGGGCGTGCTGTACCAGCCCAATGACCTGCACTCGTACCATTTCTCCTGGGGCACGTCGTTCAACACATCAGCCGACACCTACTCCTACAGCGCACTGAGCGCCAACACGCCGCCCGAGCAAAGCCGCAACATCGAATTTGGTGCCACGCTGGACTCGGCCGACAAGCGATTCACGACCCGACTGGCCTTGTTCCAATCCACCAAGTACAACGAGCGCAACACCGACCCGGACTCCGCCGCCACCGCGCTTCTGCTGTCTGGCAAGCGTCATAGCAGCGGTCTGGAGATCGATATCACTGGCCACCTGACCCCCAAGTGGGAAGTCTTTGGCTCGTACATGTGGATGCCGGATGCCGCCGTTGACGTGGCATCGCCCACTGCGGGTGCAGGGGACCGTGCGGGTGAGCGCCCTGCCCTGACGCCCATCCACAGTGGAACCGTGTGGACAACCTACCAGATCAACTCGCAATGGCGCGTGGGCGCCGGTGTCAACTTCCGCTCGGAACAGTCGGCCAACCGCAACCCTGGCTGGATGGCACCGGCCTTTGCCACGGTGGACCTGATGACCGAGTACACCTTCAGCGAGCAGGTCACGGTCAAAGGCAACATCAGCAACATCGCCAACGTGGTCTACGCAGACTCGCTTTACACCGGCCACTACATCCCTGGTGCGGGCCGCAATGCACAGCTCACGCTGAACTTGACGTTCTAAGGCCGTACCCCATGCAATTCTTCACGTCACTCGCTTTGAGCTTTGCCGTATCGTTAGGTGCCGCCTTCTGGGTACTTCGCAAATGAGCCGCAACGTGCGAATCGTGATAGCCGTGCTGCTATTGCATGGCGGTGCGCTGTGGGCACTGCAGAGCGGCCTTTTGCGCCGCGCAGCGGAACTGGTCATTCCCGCCCAGGTGCTTGAACTCAGCGCCGCCGAGGAAAAACCGCCAGAGCTAAGACCCCAGCCAGCCGTCAAGTCCAGATTTGAGCCTAGACAGGTTCCCACGCCCATGGCGGTAGCCAAAGCTGTTGCGCAGCCTTCGCCAGATGCGCCGGCTGCAGTGGTGGCGTCGGTTGAAAGCAGTTCCCTCGAGCGCGCGCCCTCATCCTCAGTCAGCCCTGTGGCAAACGCGGCACCACCTGCGCCAACGAAGCTGGAGTTGCCGTCCACCGATGCCGACTACTTGAACAACCCCAGGCCGCCTTACCCTCCCTCGAGCAAGCGCATGGGCGAACAGGGCAAGGTCGTGATCCGCACGCTGATTGGCGCAGACGGCTTGGCACAGGAGGCCAGCATCCAACAGTCCAGCGGCTTTGACCGGCTGGATCAGGCTGCCCTGGACACGGCGCGCAAATGGCGCTATGTGCCCGGAAAGCGCGCCGGCGTGGCCGAGGCCATGTGGTTCAACGTACCGTTTACTTTTGTTTTGGAATAGTCCTTTTTTTGGAGTCGTTATGGAGTCACAACTTGGATTGGTAACCTTGTGGACGCAGGGGGATTGGGTCACCAAATCGGTCGCCCTGCTGCTGCTGGGCATGTCGCTGTCGTCGTGGATCGTCATCCTGATCAAGGCGCTGGATGTCTGGAAGTACAAGTCTCTGGCGCACCGCACCGAATCGTTCTGGCACAGCGCAGACTTTGCCAACGCGATGCAGCAATTGGGAACACAGC
>DAOQRI010000346.1:0-3886 GCA_035355475.1 Rhodoferax sp.
AGCTTCATCAGCAACTGGCCCTTTTTGACCCGGTCACCTTCCTTGACGGCAAGCACCTCGATACGCCCGCCCATGGTGGCCGACAGCTTGGTGCGCATGCAGGCCTCGACGGTGCCCGCGCGGGTGTTGGCAATGCTGGACTCCACCCGACCCTGGCCGATTTCTGTCAGCGCAACTGCAACCGGCTTGGGCCGCTTGGCCCACCAGATGCCGGTAACCAGCAAACAGACGGCCAGCAGGCCCAGTACAAGGCGACGAATCAGAGTGGCAGACATGCAGACTTTTCCCAGCGTGGTGATGATTCCATTCTAGGGCGCCATACCCGGCAGAGCTTGACCTGCCGCAAGCTCCAGCAGCATGGCAAACACTCATTTGGACGAGTGGGAGTGTTTGATGATTGCTATTACTCTGATAGCTGTTTATGTAGCATCGACGAGGGCTAGAGCCCTATTTGATGCCTCACATCAGGCTGATGGTCTTGTCCAGTGCGATGGCAGCATCCAGTGTGTCGAGCAAGGTCTTGCGCACCTTGAGCTTGGTGTTTTTGTGGGCTGTCATGTTCAGCTTTTTCATCTGCTGGGCCGCTTCCAGTGCGGTGGCCATCAACTGCTCGGGCGCCACCACCAGGTCCAGAAAACCAGCAACCACAGCCCCCTGCGGCGTAAACATCTCGGCGTTGATCACCGCGCGCTGGAAGGCCGGTTTCGTTAACCGGTCCTGTGCAATGGCAATGCCCACATGGTGCATGGTCATGCCAATCTTGACTTCGTTCAGGCCAATGGTGAACGGCCCCTCCACGCCAATACGGTAGTCCGCCGACAACAGCACAAAGGCGCCCTTGGCCACGGCGTGCCCGGGGCAGGCCACGATGATGGGTTGCGGGTGCGCCAGCATGCGCCGCGCCAGTGCGGAGCCGGCCGCGACCAGGTCGATGGCGTTTTGTGGGCCTGACATCATGACCTTGAGGTCGTAGCCACCACTCAGAATACCAGGCTGTCCCGTCACGATGACCACGGCCGCGTCGGCCTGTGCACGGTCCAATGCGCTGTTGAATTGCGCGATCAGTTCATGGGAAAAGGCGTTGACTTTTCCATTGTTCAGGGTCAGGGTGGCAATGCCGTCTTCCAGGCTGTAGGAAACAAGTTCGCTCATGGTGAAGTTCCATCAAAAATGCAATGCGGCCAGTCTAACCGCAGGTCGCGCTTGGGGGTGGATTGGGAATTCTCAGGGGGTTGCTAGCTACGCATACGCCGGCAGTGCTTAGCGACTGCGCCATTGCGGAGCGGCGGCGCCGACACCAACTCGAGCCGTCGCGTCCTTGCGTGTCTGCACGCTCGTGCACAAGTCTGCGGCGATGTGGTGGCTGTTGGTCCACGGGAAGCGGGTGAAGAAAGCATGTGTCTCGTCGTCGGCGATTCCCTGCTGGTGGTCGATGCTGCCGTCCAGGGTGACGTTGAGGCTGAAGGCTGGAAGTCCCATGCGAGTTAACTCCGAGTAAGGTTTCCCAGTGGATTGTGGCTTGTAGACGCGTGACCGGAACACCATTACCGGCGCCGGGGTGGGCGCAGTGGCCAGTGCCATCCATACTGGCGGCAGCAGCGTCGGTATCGTTGGAGGTGCTGCAGTTGGTGGTTATATCGGCAGCCAGGTTCGCAAATAGCATCGACCGGACAATCGCTCGCCGCCCACCTACGCGAACTGGGGATCAGACGGTCAGCGGCCGCTGGGGGGGCGGAAGCGGCTGCTGATCAGTGACCGCTTTCTGGCAGTCAATCATGACTCCAGTGAGAAGGTGAAAACGAAATTCGCTTCTGTGCCCATTGCGGGTGCTCGCGATTGAGCGAAGCGGTCGTTTCATTTCTCACCATAAATCAGAAAGCCGACTTTGGAATCCGCAAACAATTTCTCTCGGCTGTGCGACTCCAGTGGGGCAGAGGAGTCGTAGAAGTGTTTGCGATAGGTGACACAAAGATCATCAGCCGACCATCAACTTTCAAATCTGCATCCTCCAGACCGGGCGTTCGCAAATGCAGACTGACAATCGGCTAGGTGGTAACCACTCCGTCAAAGTTGGCCCCGCCAAATTACCAAGGTGCGTGTCTTCGCGAATCAACGAATTTTACCGACGGGACTACTTGGTTCCGCTCAGTGTGGCTGTGAGGCGGGTCTAACAAACTCTCGCGGCAATCAGACAGGGCTCGGGTTGTCGTTGAAGTCTATCTCAGCATAGAGCAAAACAGCTCAATCTGAAGTGGGACTGGTCTCTGTGAGGCTGCGCAGCGCATGGCGCTCAAGCATGCGGTAAGCGGTGCGCTCGGAAACTCCCAGCGCATCAGCGACACGACGCCGGTTCCCCTGGTATTTGGTGAGCAAGTGATCGAGGTAGGTGCGCTCAATGACTTCCAGCGTGGGCTCTCCGGGAAAGACCAGGTTGGCGGGCTCTGTGCCGGACGTGGCGATTTTGCTGTCCACTGTGGGTTGGGGTTGTGCAGGCTCTTTTGCCGTCGGCAGGTGCTGGCATTCAATGACTGGGGCGTCAACCGCCATGATGAAGGCGCGTTCAATGACATTGCGCAGTTCACGTACATTGCCGGGCCACTTGTAGCTCTGTAGCCGCTCTATGGCCTGCAAGCTGAGCGTTTTGGGCCGTGTCCCCTGAGACTGGCCACGCCGCGCGAGAAAGCTGTTGGCCAGGGCTGGAATGTCCTCGGTCCGCTCGCGCAATGGCGGCACGTCAATCACGAAAGTGGATAGCCGGTAGTACAGGTCGGCACGGAAATGGCCTTCGTTGGCTCGCGCGAGCAAGTCGCGATTGGTGGCGGCGACGATGCGCACATCGGCACGCAGATCGTTGGTGGCGCCAAGCCGCCGAAAGCGGCCGGTTTCGATCACGCGCAACAACTTGGCCTGTACCGCCGTGCCAGCCTCACCGAGCTCATCCAAAAACAAGGTGCCGCGCACGGCTGCTTCGATCAGTCCGGGTTTTCGCTTGTCGGCGCCTGTAAACGCACCTCGCTCGTGACCAAACAACTCGGACTCAAACAGGTTTTCCTGCAAGGTACAACAGTCGATGGGAACAAAAGCCTCGTCGCGGCGCGGACTGTTCGCGTGCACGGCCTGGGCCACCAATTCCTTGCCCGTGCCGCTTTCCCCCTGAATGAGCACTGAGACATCGGTGCGTGCAACCTCGGCTATGAGTTTGCGTAGGTTCTGCATGGGTGCACTGTCACCAATCATCACTGGGCCATGCCGGGCGCGATGACTGCCGCTGAGCCACTCTTTTTGGGATTGCAACTGGTTTTGCTCAATCGTGCGGCGAATTACCAGTTCCAGTTCATCCAGATTCACGGGTTTGACCAAATAGTCGGCGGCCCCAAGCTGCATGGCCTGTACTGCCTGATTGACACCACCAAACGCCGTGAGCATTACTACGGGTCGGGCCGCTGCGATCTCGCTCAGTGGTCCAAAACCCTTGGAGTCCGGCAGGTTGACGTCCAGCAAAACCAGATCCGGTGCAACCCGTTGCAATGCGGTGCGTGCTTCCGCCCAGTTCAGCGCACTGACCACGTCATAACCGGCCTTTTGCAACTGCCGCACCAGCAACTGATTCAAGACGGCGTCATCCTCCACTACCAGCAAGGATGGCCGGTGTGACGTGAGGATGGGACTGGTGTTCATGGCACTTCAGGAAGGTGACGGCGGCAGACTATGAGGATACGCCCAATGCCAGCGGAAGCGTGATGGTGAAAACGGTATTTTCCCCCAATACGCTCGCGACAGCGATGGTGCCACCACAACGGTCAATAATGCTTTTGCACACTGCGAGGCCCAACCCCATCCCGGCTTGCCCGTCGGCGCGGCGACTGAAGAACGGCAAGAAAATGCG
>DAOQRI010000347.1:0-3881 GCA_035355475.1 Rhodoferax sp.
GCTTTGTCATCAACATCATGCCCGAGCAGTCGGACGCATTTCAGCAGATGCTCAAAAGCGCTGGCGTGGTCCGCTTCGACTGGTACCCCATGATTCGGGGTCGCCTGGTCGCGGTGAATGGCCGCACGGTAACGCCAGACGACTATGTTGAGGACCGCGCCAAGCGGCTGCTGGACCGCGAATTCAACGTGTCTTTCAACGCCCAGGTTCCGCAGAAGAACGACATCGTTGCAGGCAAATGGACCGACGACGAGGCGGGCGCCATCAGTGTGGAAGAGGGTATGGCCACCACGCTGAATCTGAAGCTGGGCGACACGCTGCGGTTTGACATCGCAGGTGTGCAAACCGAGTCCAAAGTCACGTCGCTTCGCAAGGTGGACTGGGGCTCCATGCGGGCCAACTTTTACGTCATGTACCCGGTGGGCCGCATGGATAACGTTCCCACCACTTACATGACGGCGTTCAAGGCACCGGTCGCCAAAGGCTTCGACAACGCGCTGGTGCGACAGTTCCCGAATGTGACCAATGTGGACACCACCACTACCATCACCCAGGTGCAGCGCGTGCTGGACCAGGTGATCCGTGCGGTGGAGTTTTTGTTCGGCTTCACGCTGGCGGCGGGCCTGGTGGTGCTGTTTGCCGCCGTGACCGCCACGCGCGAGGAACGAGCCCGCGAATACGCCATCATGCGCGCCGTGGGTGCGCGCGGCAGCCTGTTGCGTCAGGTACAGCGTGCCGAGCTGGCTGGCGTGGGTTTGCTAGCCGGTTTTCTGGCATCTGTGGTGGCCGCGGTGGTTGGTTGGGCGCTGGCGCGCTATGTGTTTGAGTTTGAATGGACCGTGTCACTGTGGGTGCCGCTGCTGGGCGCTTTGGCGGGTGCGGTGTTGGCCCTGGCGGCTGGCTGGTGGGGTTTGCGTGAAGTATTGGGCAGACCCGTGGTGGAAACGCTGCGCCGGGCGACGGCTTGAAGGGCGTCATTTGCTATAACTCTTGTAGCTGCTTGTGTAATATCTACGAGGGCTAGAAGCATATTTCGTTCTGTAAAATCTGGGTCTATTCACACCGTGGTTAGTCCAATACCTTTTCACGCCTTTCATCCATGTCAAACGACCCAAACAACCCTGTAACACCGTTTGAGCTGATCGGCGGCGAACCTGGCGTGCACGCCCTGGTCGAGCGCTTTTATGACCTGATGGAGCTGGAGCCACGCTACGCCCTCTTGCGCGGTGTGCACGCCCCGGACCTGGCAACTGCGCGCGACAAGCTGTTCTGGTTCCTGTGTGGCTGGCTGGGCGGTCCCCAGCACTATGTGGAGCGCTTCGGCCATCCCCGACTGCGGGCGCGGCACATGCCTTTCAAAATTGGCATTCAGGAGCGCGACCAATGGCTGGCTTGCATGGATCAGGCCATGGCGGACGTGGGGCTAGAGGCCAGTCTGCGCGATCAGTTGCAGAAATCGTTCTTTCAGACCGCAGACTGGATGCGTAACCAATAACTCGAGCGAAGGTGAGGGCTCTACTCTTTGCCCAGCTTACGGTACACCGTGGCACGGCTGATGCCCAGCATCTGCGCGGCTTTTGCCACATTGCCGTGGGCTTGTTCCACGGCGCGGCGGATCAGTTCAGTCTTGATGTCGTTGAGAGCCCGGTTGCTGCCGTTTGGCAAATGGACCGCGCTGCCCGCGGCGCGGGATTCATCGGCAGGTTGCAAGGCCAGAGCCTGCAGGCGCAGTCCGTTCCACAACGGAATCTCCAGCAACTGGCCGGCTTGATTGCCAGCGTCAAACAGCCGTTCAAAAGGCATGCCGAAGACTTCACTGATATGAACATGGGGCACCGGCATGGTTTGCGATGGCAGGTTCGGCACCATCTGGCGGGCGATTGGATTGGCGCCGGTAACCCATCCATCGGCGTCCAGGCACACCATGCCATCGGCATCGCCGCCCAGGATGTTGCCAGGCCAATTCAGGCGTAATAGCAGCCGGTGAGGCTGGTCCAGCACCAGCGCGTTTTCGATGCGGCTGGCGGTTTGTGTCACGAGGTGTTTGAGTTCGGGCCGCTCCACGGCATCGATGCCTGTCACATCGAGCATGCCCACACAGCGGCCATCGGGTCCCCACAAAGGCGCGCCGGCGCAGCTGTAGACGGCGGTGTTGGAGAAGAAATGTTCACCCCGGTGCAGCCAGACGGGCTGAAGCTCGCTTAGCGCCGTACCAATGGCAGTGGTGCCGACGGCGTGCTCGGACAGGTCGGTGCCAACGCGGGTGATCAGGTCGGCTCGGGGGTCCGACCGGTCGATGGCGCCGCTGGTATCGATCACAACGCCATCACAGTTGGTCAGGATCGCAAAATAGCGCGTGTTGACAATGGCGCGACCCAAGCTCTCCAGAATCGGTTTGGCCGTGTTAACCAACCGGTGGTTGGCCTCGCGGGTGCGCTGCATGCGCTGTGTTGAGACCGTGTCGAAAACCACCGTTTGCTGGGGTTCCAGTCCCAGTTGCAAGCAGCGCCGCCAAGACCGCTCGACCCACGGTGTCACCCACCCTGCAGATGCGCTGTCGCGTTGCTGGATCGCAATCTGGCGCGCTTGCGTGATCGCCTCAAGTCTTGTCAGAGGACCGCTGGGTTGCAATGGGGTCAATGGGGTGGGCATGCGTAATGGGGAGGTTAACGCGGGCAGCTGTCATTCTCTTACACCCCGGCGTTTGCCCTTTTGTCTCATTTTGAGAATTTCCGGATAAACCCGCAGGAACATAGGGTTAATACTAGGTAATTGTGCCCACGCGCGAACAACAATCGCTATGTACTTTAATTCATAGGCATGGGTTTGCATAGGCTGCAGGCCCTCACCCCAGGAGAGACGCATGCAAAAGAATTTGCACATCAACGCTGACAAATGCACGGGCTGTATGCAGTGCGAGATGGCCTGCGCGTTTGAGAACTATGGCACCTTTGCCACGGCCAAATCGCGCATCAAGGTATTCGACTTCCACCACACGGGAAAGAAAGTGCCCTACACCTGCACCCAGTGCGACGAGGCCTGGTGCCTGCACGCCTGCCCGGTTGAGGCGATTACGGTAGACAAGGCTACTGGCGCCAAGGTGGTGAACGAGTCCACCTGCGTGGGTTGCAAGGTCTGCACCATTGCCTGCCCGTTTGGAACGATCAATTACGTGGCCGACACAGGCAAGGTGCAGAAGTGCGATCTGTGCGCTGGCTCTCCGGCCTGCGCAGAGGCTTGCCCGACCGGCGCCATCACCTTCATTGATGCCAATTGGACTGGATTGTCCAAAATGGAGCAGTGGGCTGACAAGCTCGGCAACCAAACAACCGCCGCATAAGGAGCACAACATGAGCTGGGCTGGAAAAATCCTCCGCGTTAACCTGACCGCGGGTACTGTCAAGTCTGAACCCCTCAACATGGAGTGGGCACAAAACTATATCGGTTCGCGTGGCCTGGGTACGAAGTACCTGGTCGAAGAAGTCGATGCAACGGTGGACCCGCTGTCGGCCGACAACAAGATCATCTGGGCCACGGGTCCACTGACCGGCACCATGGCGTCCACCGGTGGCCGCTATACCGTTATCACCAAGGGGCCGTTGACCGGTGCCATTGCCTGCTCCAACTCGGGTGGCTATTGGGGTGCCGAGTTCAAGATGGCTGGCTGGGACATGGTCATTTTTGAGGGCAAGTCGCCCAAGCCGGTCTTCCTCTATGTCAACGATGACGTCGCCGAATTGCGCGATGCCTCGCATCTGTGGGGCAAGAGTGTCTGGCAAACCGAAGAAGCCATCAAAAAGGGCCTGCAAGACCCGCTGACACGAGTCTCCAGCATCGGCAAGGCCGGTGAAAACGGCGTGCTGTTTGCCGCCGTGGTGAAC
>DAOQRI010000348.1:0-3876 GCA_035355475.1 Rhodoferax sp.
CATCGGCTGTTGGTGAGCGCGTTTCGCAAGTGGGAACATTGTTCTACTTTGGCTTTTTCCTGCTGATGCCCTGGTGGAGTCGCTTGGGTGAGTCCAAGCCGGTTCCAACCCGTGTCAATTACGTTGCGCACTGAGCTGGAGAATTTGCAAATGAAAAAAATATTCTTGACTTTGTTGGCCGCAATGGGTTTCGTGGTGGGGGCTCAGGCAAATACTGGCGGTTTCCCTTGGGATAAAGCACCCGACCGAACCAGCGACATGGCTGCCTTGCAAAATGGTGCCAAACTGTTTGTGAACTACTGTCTGAATTGCCATTCAGCGGCATTCATGCGCTTCAACCGCCTGAAGGACATTGGATTGACTGAACAGCAGATCAAAGACAATTTGCTATTCACGACCGAAAAAGTCGGCGAAACCATGAAATCTGCCATTGATCCCCGACAGGCAAAAGAGTGGTTTGGGGCAAATCCGCCGGATCTTACGGTTCTTGCTCGCTCGCGATCCGCACAAGGCCAGGGAACCGGGGCTGACTACCTGTACACCTATATGCGTACGTTCTACGTCGACGATACAAAGGCGACTGGTTGGAACAACTTGGCTTTCCCCAACATCGCCATGCCCCATGTACTTTGGGAATTGCAGGGCAAGCGGTCACCGGTCTACGAGACCGCTACAGAGCATGGACAACAGGTTCAAGTATTCAAGGGGTGGGAACAACTCACACCGGGAACACTCACACCCCAAGAATACGATCACGCCATGGGCGACCTTGTAAGCTATTTGCAATGGATGTCCGAGCCAGCCGTCAATACGCGTGTACGCGTCGGAATGGGTGTGATAGCGTTTTTGCTCTTGATGACATTCTTTGCATGGCGTTTGAACGCTGCGTTTTGGAAAGACGTTAAGTAACATTTTTGCCAAACAGTTGGCTGGTGTCTGCGTGGATGCCCTTCAACGGTTCGGGAGTGGGTTGGCAAATCGCAACCCACTCTTTTAATTTTTAGGAGTCGATCGCCATGATGGTGCTGTATTCAGGAACAACCTGCCCCTTTTCTCATCGCTGCCGCTTTGTACTGTTTGAAAAAGGCATGGACTTCGAAATCCGTGATGTAGACCTCTACAACAAGCCTGAAGATATCAATGTCATGAACCCGTATGGGCAGGTGCCCATTCTGGTTGAACGTGACCTGATCTTGTACGAGTCCAATATCATCAATGAATATATTGACGAGCGGTTCCCGCACCCTCAACTGATGCCCGGTGACCCCGTTGATCGCGCCCGCGTGCGATTGTTCCTGCTCAATTTTGAAAAGGAACTCTTTGTCCATGTTTCAACACTGGAAGCGCGCAATTCCAAAGGAAATGAAAAAGCTTTGGAAAAGGCCCGTGCCCATATTCGTGACCGCCTGACCCAGTTGGCGCCGGTTTTTTTGAAAAATAAGTACATGCTAGGCGACAACTTTTCCATGCTCGATGTAGCCATAGCACCTCTGCTCTGGCGCCTCGATTTTTACGGAATTGACTTGAGCAAAAATGCCGCTCCTCTGCTGAAGTATGCCGAACGCATTTTTTCTCGCCCAGCCTACATTGAAGCGTTGACGCCCTCTGAAAAAGTGATGCGCAAATAAATATTGCGTTTGTCAATATGTTAGACGCTTCAGATACTGGTTCTACGCGCCCCTACCTGATCCGCGCACTGTACGAATGGTGTACGGATAACGGACTTACTCCGTTTATTGCGGTTTTTGTGGATGAAACGGTTCGCGTTCCAAATGAGTATGTAAAGGACGGCGAAATTGTTCTGAACATCAGCTTCGATGCAACCAGTGCGTTGAATATGGGAAATGAATTCATTGAGTTCAAGGGACGTTTTGGGGGCGTAGCGCGGGACATCTTTGTACCGGTAGATCGGGTAGTTGCCATTTACGCCCGTGAAAATGGGCAGGGCATGGCTTTTCCCATGCTGGCGAGTTCGGGGGAACCAAGACAGATCGCAACATCGGTTGATAAGCCGGTGTCACTGACGCGGGTTCTCGATTCTCCAGAAGGAGATGAACCAACCGTTCCGCCACGCCCACCAACGGGTGCAAAACCGTCACTCACGCGAGTTAAGTAGTATCACGCGGGGCTTCTGGTTCTGCACGCGTGCATAGCGAGTTGGTGTAAAATTTAAGACGTGCCGATTTAGCTCAGTTGGTAGAGCAACCGCCTTGTAAGCGGTAGGTCATCAGTTCGAATCCGATAATCGGCACCATTTGACTGTTTCAAGCAGTTCAAGACATTGCGAAACCCGCCTTCTTCAGTGGAGGGCGGGTTTTTTTGTGTCGGTTCGCCAAGTTTGGCCATATCACGATATCTATTAAAATCTCTGCGAGTCAGCAATCTGTAAGAAGACGGTTCGCTGGTGATGGCAGCGCTTACTTGAAATAGTGGTCCCGAATCTCAGGTGTCCAAAAACCTGGCGCCCGGAGGATAGAGTCTGATCCAGTCGATCTAGTTTGGGGCGCAACCCCTGTCAAGCGTTAGTGTGTTGTTTCACTACCTTGACGCGGATCGCGCTTACATCGCACCCCTTGGCGCGAAGGTGGGATTCGAATGCCGGCAGTAGTTGTCGGATTTTTGACGCTATGGAATTGTTGTCGAGTATCAAGCACCAGACAGCCCCTTCGATAGGTCCGGGGCGTACAGATGGTCGCATACCTAACGGTATCAGAGCCTGTATCAATTCCAGTCGGGTTGATGATTCGGTCGCCAACGAGGTTAAACGTGCCAGCGTCGGAGAGTCCTGGGTTGCTTGAAGCACGGTGAACGACTGATGGCGGCGATTCATGGCCTTGAATGAATAAAAGAGGATTTTGAATGCAATTGATTATCACGGATGCATGGCTGATCAAGAGCCGGGCCGTTCATCTGAGCGGCACGAAACTCTTGGTTGCGATGTTTCTCCTGTCGCTCGTCTTGATGTTGTGCGCGGCGGGCCTGTACCACTGGGTTTTTCTCAAAGGGGCTAGAGAGGGCTGGCCTGTGGTCGGCAGCCTCGTTCGGCTGGTTGTGAAAGATGAATTTGCGCAGCGTGATCGTTTCTTGCGTGAAAACATCGAGGTGATGGCAAAGAAATTGGGTGAAATGCAGGCGCGGATGCTTCAATTGGAGTCACTGGGAGAGCGTGTTTCGGGTCTTGCCGGTATCAACCCTTCTGACATCAAAACCAAGCCCGGACAAGGTGGTCGGCTGCTATTGGAGCGTGACATCACCATGAACGAGCTTCAAAGCACATTGGTTGAACTGGACGAGGTTGCCACACAGCGATCAGACCTGATGGCATTGCTTGAGTCTCGTCTTTTCGAGCAGAAAATAAGAAAGATGATGGTGCCCACACAAAGCCCTGTTTCCGATCCGAATCTGGGATCCATATTTGGCTGGCGGGTTGACCCTATCACCGGGCGATCAGCGTTGCACACCGGTCTTGACTTTCCTGCCTCGCCTGGAACGCCTATATATGCTGCAGCTGGCGGTGTCGTCGTTACACAGGAATTTCAGGCTGAATACGGCAACCTTCTGGAAATTGACCACGGAAATGATTTGATTTCCCGCTATGCACACTCTTCCAGGGTGACAGTAAAGAAAGGCGATCTGGTCAAGCGGGGTCAGCGGATTGCAGAGGTCGGCAATACTGGGCGTTCAACCGGACCTCACTTGCACTTCGAAGTGCTGGTCCAAGGGATTCCACAAGATCCCCAGAAATTTTTGAATGCTGGCCGCAACTTTCTTGTGGGTTCGCCTGCGCGGGCCGGCGCGGCGACATTGCAAGGGGCAGTGACCTCAAAAACGGAAACGGCTGTAGTGCACCCAGCACAAAGGTAAAATCAGTGGTTT
>DAOQRI010000349.1:0-3867 GCA_035355475.1 Rhodoferax sp.
CAAGCGGTGGTATTGGCGGGCCCAAGAAGGGACGTGATCTCTCCGGATTGACCGAAGTACAGGACCTTTTGCCGACGCTTCTCGACTTAAGTGGGGTTGCCGCTATTGGTGACGGCAAGTTCGATGGCATCAGTCTTGCTCGTTCGCTACGAGGAGATGTTGCGGTGCCTGACAGGACGCTAATCGTTCAGTATGGACAGCCTCGTCCGTTTCAAACTGGCTGCAACTGGTTTTGATCAGCGTGTGGAACCGATCTTCCGGGTACAGCCGATAGATGTTCTGCAAGAACCGGTAAAACGCATCGTGCCAACGTACGTCTTCAAATACCGCCTTGAAATCGGAGGCAGGTTGGGTGAATTGCATCATGTCAGTGTGGGTGCGTAGTATTTGTCCCAGAGGACGTTGCGGAACCGGAAGGCCGGATCGAGCCGTCGCTTGATTGCAAACAGCTCTTTCGCCCGTGGGTAAGCGGCATGAAACTGCTCGGGGGTTGCGTGGGGCTGGTAGGGCAGGTAATAACAACCGCCCACACTGACTGCGGCATCAATCAGTTCACGTGTCCACACCGCCACACGGTTCCTGGCGTTGTCACGGGTGCGCTGTTTGTAATAGAGGACAAACGCAAAGGTTTCACCACGCGCCCAGGCCATCACCGCACCCGGATCCGTCTGCGCATGGCGGACCGACACGTTGAGCGCATTCACGCGGAAGCGCTGCAGAATTTCTGCCATCTTCGGCACGAATTCGTCGAACTTTTCGACGGGCACAAAATACTCCTGCAGCACATAGGTACTGCGGGTGCGTGAGGCAGGCTCCAGTTCGGCGGCATCGTAACTGGCTTCAAAATTTCGCCAATGGACCTTGCGTCGCCAGTACAGCAGCGGATCAATCAGATACTCGCGCCGCCACTTGCCCAATGGCGTTTCCGTGATGGCCCAGACGAAGTAACGCTCCAGCGGGTAACCCGCGCCCCCTTTATGCAGGCGCCGGGGTTCGGTGACGGCATCATCGGTGCGCATCCAGGTCACGGAACGGGCTCGCACGTATTGCGGTGGGTAAAGATCTGCATTGTGAAAAATCGCGTCGGGTGAATGGCGAACCTTGGCTCTGAAATGTTCCAGGTAGTCTTTGGCCGACATCTTCTTCGCCAGCCGTTTGACCTTGACGTTGTCGGCCAGCGCCAATTCGACTTCAACGATCACGCCCAAACCGCCGTAACCACCGATGACGCTGTAAAACAGCTCACGATTGGAGTCTGGCGTGACTTCGACCACCGCGCCATCGGCCATGACCAGCTTGAACCAGCGCACACTCATGATTACCGGGCCCAGCCCCATGTAACGCCCATGCACGTTCACACTGAGTGAACCGCCCACCGTGAAGTTGGCATAGGTCTGCATGATCTTGACCGACAGATCGTGCGGATCGATGAAGCGCTGAATGTCACACCAGCGAATGCCCGCCTGAACGCGAATGGTCTTCTCCATGGGTGAAAACAGGATGACCTGGTTCATCTCGCGCATGTCCAGATGCAGACTGCCTGGGCTGGCGGTCTGGCCACCCATGCTGAAGTGTCCTCCCCCGACAGACACGGGGCCTCGGGTTCGGTTGACGGCGTCCACCACGTCGGCAACGCTATGGGGCTTGTTGATCGCCCACACCGACACCGGGTTTAACCCGGTTACATCATTGACGATCAAATTTTCGTTTTGCATCTTCACTTCACTACCAAAAAGTTTCTGCTCTCGCGGGAAGGTTGTGAGCCCCAATTGTTGCCGTAGGCGACGCCCGCACGGCCAAACTACCACAGCAGCAATAAAACTCCCGCACCGGGAACCAGCCCCACCAGAAGCCAGCGACCAGAAAAGCACCGATCATGCAGACGCCGAGCACAGGCGGCGGCAAGCGCCCACAACGCCACTGGATTCGCAAGCCATGCGCCGATTGCACCGGCAAGCGGTTTCAGCAGGGCGCTGGCCAGCGCAAATAAAAACAGGATCAGCAGCAATCGCCAGAAAAAGGGACCACGTGCCAACCGCCCACCGAATCCAAAAGCCTCTTGGAAGGCCGTCATGCCAAGTCTTCCTGCAGCAGTGCACTGACGCGTGCAGACAGCATTTCCAGAGTGACTTGTTCGGGGCTGATGGAAGCCCCCACATTCAATCCCACCCGGTTGAATGCGCCTCGCCGGAAAGGGCGCACCATGGCACCCTTTTTTTCCACCCGGCTAAAAAAGGAGCCCCACAGGTTGCTCAACGCCATCGGGACAACGGGCACGCTCAAGCCCTGTTGGCTGGTGCGCTCCAGAATTTTCATGATGCCACCCTTGAACTCCTGCAACGTGCCGTCGCGGGTGATATTGCCCTCAGGAAAAATGGCGAGAAGATCACCGTCGCGGAGAACTTTGGCTGCCGCATCAAACGCCGACTCGTAGGCGAGCGGGTCTTCGGCACGGGGGGCAATTGGAATCGCCTTGGCCAGCCGGAACAGCCAGCCCAGCACCGGCACCTGAAAAATGCGGTAGTCCATGATGAAGTAGATGGGCCGCGGGCTGGCGGCCATCAATAACACCGCGTCTACAAAACTCACATGGTTGCAAGCCAGAATAGCCGCGCCCTTGGCGGGGATGTTCTCGTCGCCTGAAACCTTGAACCGGTACACAAAGTGCGACAACACCCAAGCCACGAACCGCAACAGGTACTCAGGCACCAGCATGAAGATGTAAAACGCCACGACCGCATTGGCCAGACCAGTGAACAGAAATATCTGCGGGATGCTGAACCCGCTCTTGAGCAGCAACCCGGCAATGACGGAACTGGCAATCATGAACAGCGCATTCAAGATGTTGTTGGCCGCAATGATGCGGGCGCGGTGCGTTGGCTGGCTGCGCAACTGGATCAGGGCATACATGGGCACGCTGTACAGGCCAGCAAACAGGCTGAGCAATGCCAAATCTGCCATCACGCGCCAGTGAGCGGGTTGGGCCAGAAAGGCACTCAAGCCCATCACCTCTGACGGTGGCAAGCCGTTTGACGCCAAGTACAGGTCAACGGCAAACACGCTCATGCCAATGGCGCCGAGCGGCACCAGGCCGATCTCCACATGCCGGCGGCTCAGCACCTCGCACAGCAGCGCGCCAGTACCAATGCCGATGGAAAACACTACCAGCAACGCAGAGGCCACCTGCTCGTTGCCATGCAGCACATCCTTGGCAAGGCTGGGGAACTGGCTTAAAAACACGGCGCCAAAAAACCACATCCAGCTGATGCCGAGCAGCGAGCGAAACACCACCAGATTACCGTGCGCCAGTTTGAGGTTGCGCCAGGTTTCCGACACCGGGTTCCAGTTAATCTTAAGGCCTGGGTCGGTGGCCGGTGCCGACGGTATGTAGCCGGCCACCACGCGCCCCACCAACGCCAGCGCCACACAGGCGATGGCCACGTCACGATGACCGGTGCCGGGAACGGCCACCAGCAAGCCGCCCACGATGTTGCCCAGCAAGATGGCGACGAAGGTGCCCATCTCCACCATGCCGTTACCGCCGGTCAATTCACGTTCTGACAACACCTGCGGCAGATAGGCGAATTTCACCGGGCCGAACAGCGTGGAGTGCAGACCCATCAGGAATGTACACCCCAGCAAAATCACCACGTTGTCCGTCATGAAACCCCAGGCGGCCAGCAACATGATGACCACCTCGAGATTTTTGACGAAACGGATCATGGCCGTCTTGTCGTGTTTGTCGGTGAGCTGGCCACTGGTGGCGGAAAACAGCAGAAACGGCAGGATGAACAGCGCACCTATCACCAGCCCCGCCATGGCCGGTGGCAGCCAGCCCACGCTGAGCTGATAGGTCACCATCACCGT
>DAOQRI010000350.1:0-3864 GCA_035355475.1 Rhodoferax sp.
ATACGCTGGAGCGCATGTCAACCCTGTCGCGTGCGTACCGGGTGAACCTGACGGTGCTGGCCCTGGTCGCGTTGTTTACCGGCGGTTTTCTGGTGTTCTCGGTGCTGGCTCTCAGTGTGAGCCGCCGCGCGCCGCAGTTCGCCCTGCTGGGCGTTCTGGGGTTGACGGGTGGTCAACGCCTGGCCCTGGTGCTGCTGGAGGCCGCTGTGTTGGGGCTGGTGGGTAGCGGCTTGGGCATTGCACTGGGTAGTGGGCTTGCGGCCCTGGCGCTGCGCGTGCTGGGCGGCGACCTGGGTGGTGGCTTCTTTGGTGGCGCTGCACCGGTCCTGCAGTGGAGCGCTCTGGCCGCTGTGGCGTTTGCCACACTGGGTCTCGTGGCGGCGTTGGTGGGTGCCTGGTGGCCTGCGCGCTGGGCGCAGGGCCTGCCAGCGGCCCAAACCCTCAAGGGGCTGGGCACCGCACAAGCAACCCATGGCCATGGTCTGTTGGCGGCGGCTCTGCTGGTCGCGGGTGCCTTGCTCGCACTGCTGCCACCTGTGGGCGGTGTTCCGTTGGCGGCCTATGTGAGCGTGGGGATGATTCTGGTGGGCGGTATTGCCGGTTTGCCCTGGCTGGTGGGCCTGGTGCTGGACCGGGTGGCGCCGCTGGTCGCGCGCCGTGCCCTGCCCTTGTTGGCGGTGGAACGCGCCCGGCGCGTGCGCGGTAGTGCGGCAGTGGCGGTGAGCGGTGTGGTGGCGTCACTCAGTCTGGCGGTGGCGTTAACGGTGATGGTGGCCAGCTTTCGTCACTCGGTCACGCAATGGCTGGATACCGTGCTGCCCGCCAGCCTGTATGTGCGGTCTGCCGCCAGCGCCAGCGCACAGGACTCGGCCTACTTTGACCCAGCGTTTGTACAGGCGGCTTCACGGCTGCCGGGGGTGCAGCGACTGGGCAGCCAGCGCAACCAGCAGTTTCTGCCCGACCTTGCCCAACCGGCGGTCACCATCATCGCGCGCGCGCTGGGGCCTATGACGGATAGCACGCGCAGCCTGCCACTCACTGGCGACCCGCTGCCGGTGCCCGCTGGCCAGATCGGCATTTACGTGAGCGAGGCCATGGTGGACTTGCATGGCGCCCGCCCAGGCACAGTCTACGCCCCACTTTCCAGGCATTTTGAGGCTCTAGCCCTCGTCAAACCTGCACAAAAAGCTATCTTTTTCGTAGCAGGTGTATGGCGCGATTATTCCCGCCAGTTTGGCACCATTGCCATGGAACAGGCCGATTTCCAGCGCCTGAGTGGCGACACGCGTGTGAACGACCTGGCCGTGTGGCTGGAGCCCGATGCGGACCTGCCTGCCGTTGAGCAGGCCATGCGCGACCTGGCGGACCGACAAGCCGGAACACCCGGTGGCGAGGCTGGCCGCTTGATGGACTTTGGTTCGGCCCGCGAAGTGCGAGCCACCTCACTGAAGATTTTTGACCGCAGTTTTGCGGTGACCTACTGGCTGCAGGCGGTGGCCATTGGCATTGGGCTGTTTGGCGTGGCAGCATCCTTCAGCGCGCAGGTGCTGGCACGGCGCAAGGAGTTTGGTCTGCTGGTGCATTTGGGGCTGACACGGCTGCAGGTACTGCGCGTGGTCGCCCTGGAGGGCATGGCCTGGACCACCTTGGGTGCCGTGGCCGGCGTGGGGCTGGGCTTGGCCGTGGCGGTGGTACTGGTGCATGTGGTCAACCCTCAGAGCTTTCACTGGACCATGGAACTCACCCTGCCCGGCTGGCGCCTGCTGGCCCTGGGTGCAGCGGTGGTGGTGGCGGGCACGCTGACGGCCTGGCTGGCCGGGCGCGCGGCGGCGGGGCGCGACGCGGTGTTGGCAGTGAAGGAAGACTGGTAGCGCCGAACCGCGCTTCAAAGTGCATCTACTCGTGACGCAGCGCGTCGATTGGGTCCATGCGCGCCGCCCGGCGGGCCGGGAAGTAGCCAAACACCACGCCAATGACCGCCGAGAACACAAACGACAACACATTGACTGCCAGGTTGAAGGTGTAGGGTACGTCCATCAAGGCTGCCAGTCCGATGGACGCAGCAGTGGCCAGCACAATGCCCACCAGCCCGCCCAGCGCGGCCAGCACCACGGCCTCGATCAAAAACTGCAACAGCACTTCGCGCTCCAGCGCGCCAATGGCCAGGCGCAAGCCGATCTCGCGCGTGCGCTCGGTCACGCTTACCAGCATGATGTTCATGATGCCAATGCCACCCACCAGCAGGCTGACCGCCGCAACCGCGCCCAGCAGCATGGTCAGCACCTTGGTGGTGCCCGACATGGTCTCGGCCAGCTGCTTGGTGTCGAGCACATTGAAGTTGTCCTCGTCGGTGCTGGAGAGCTTGCGCCGCTCGCGCAGAAGCTGGGTGATGCCTGCCGTGACGCGCGTGCCGTCACTGCCGTCCTGCATGGACACCAGCAGTGTATTGACCCGCGTGTTGCCGGTGATACGGCGCTGCAGGGTCTTGATAGGCACCAACACCACGTCATCCTGGTCGTTGCCAAAGGCGCCCTGCCCTTTGGATTCCAGGATGCCCACGATCTCGCAGGAAATCTGCTTGACGCGCAATTGCGAACCGAGCGCGCCCTGTGTGCCAAATAGCTCGCGGCGCACGGTTTCGCCAACCATACAGACGGCGGCGCCGGCACGCATTTCGTCAGTGGAAAATTCGCGCCCGTCCTTGACCTTCCAGTTGCCGGTGATAAGCCAGTCATTGGTACTGCCGATCACGCTGCTGCTCCAGTTGCGGCCATTGGCCACCAGCGTGGCGGCGGAGCGCGCTTCGGGCGCCACGGCTGCCACACCTCCAATCTGGCTGGCGATGGCTTCACCGTCCGACTCTTTGAAAGCCACAGCGTTGCCTCCGCCGCCCGGCCCCATGCGCTGACCGGGGCGTACTTGCAGCAGATTGGTACCCAGACTGGAAATTTGGTTCTGCACCGCCAGCGTCGCGCCGTTGCCCAGGGTCACCATGGTGATCACGGCACTGACACCAATCACAATGCCCAGAACGGTCAAAAACGAGCGCATCAGGTTGCGCCGGATGGAGCGCAAGGCCAGCATCAGGGTATTGAGCAGCATGTCAGTGCACCTCGGGCACCGGCGGTGCCGCGTTCAAACCCGCCGGGTGGGGGTTACGTTCGTCACTGGCCACTACGCCGTCCACAAAACGCACAATGCGCCGGGCGTAGGCCGCCATGTCCATCTCGTGTGTGACCATCAAAACCGTGATGCCATGGTCCACATTCAGGCGCCACAGCAGGTCCATGATCTCGCGGCTGCGCTGGGTATCCAGATTGCCAGTGGGCTCGTCGGCCAGCAGCACAGCCGGTTCGGTGACGATGGCGCGCGCAATGGCCACTCGCTGCTGTTGCCCGCCGGACAGTTCAGCTGGAGTGTGGTGTTCCCAGCCCTTGAGGCCCACGGACTCCAGCGCCTTGGCTGCCATGGCGTGGCGGGTGGCGGCGGCCTCGCCGCGGTACAGCAAAGGCAACTCCACGTTCTCCTGGGCCGAGGTACGGGCCAACAGGTTGAAACCCTGAAACACAAAACCCAGGTAGCGCCGGCGCAGGCGGGCACGCTGGTCCCGACCCAGCTTTTCAACATGCAGACCCTGAAACAAGTACTCGCCGGTGGTGGGGGTGTCCAGGCCACCCAGCGTATTCATGGCGGTGGACTTGCCCGAGCCGCTGGGGCCCATGATGGCCACAAAGTCTCCAGCTTCAATGTCCAGGTCCACCCCTTTGAGCGCCTGCAGCGCGGTAGCACCCTGTCCATAGGTTTTGGTGATCCCGCGCAGGCGGATCAGTGGCTCGCTCACGGGGCTGCTCCTGCTGCGCGTTG
>DAOQRI010000351.1:0-3855 GCA_035355475.1 Rhodoferax sp.
ACCTGATCGAGAAGTACGGCGCCGACACGGCCCGCCTGTACACCATGTTCACCGCGCCGCCTGAGGCCACGCTGGAGTGGAACGATGCGTCCGTCGAGGGCAGCTACCGCTTTTTGCGCCGCGTCTGGAATTTTGGCTTCAAGTTGTCTGCTATTGATTTGGTAGCTACTCATGCCGTATTGAAGGGGGCTGGAGGCATTAATGGCTTGGTACTTTCGAAGGAAGCCAAGAACCTGCGCCACGACATCCACAGCGTGCTCAAGCAGGTGGACTACGACTACCAGCGTATGCAATACAACACCGTGGTGTCCGGTGCCATGAAGATGATCAATGCACTGGAAGACTTTAAAACGCTGGATGACGACGGCGGGCTGGCCGTCGTGCTGGAAGGTTTCTCCATCCTGTTGCGCACGCTGTATCCGGCTACGCCCCACATCGCACACACCCTGTGGAGCGAGCTGGGGTTTGCTGCAGCGGGGGGGGATCTGCTGGATGCGGCCTGGCCTGTGGTTGACCCCGCCGCGCTGGTGCAGGACGAGATTGAGCTCATGCTGCAGGTCAATGGCAAGTTGCGTGGCTCGGTGATGGTGCCTTCGGGCGCGTCCAAAGAAGAGATCGAGGCACTCACCCTGGCCAACGAAACCTTTGTGCAGTTTGCCGCGGGTGCGCCCATCAAGCGCGTCATTGTGGTGCCGGGCCGCCTGGTCAATGTGGTTCTCTAAATGACCATGCGCCGCCGCGCTGTTGTCTCTGCTGCATTGCTTGCCACTTTGTTGGGCGGCTGCGGTTTCAAGCTGCGTGTAGCGCCCACGTTTGCGTTTCAGACGCTGGCGGTCACTCCAGAGAAGAACGGTCTGCTGGCTGCCGACCTGATTCGCTACTTTGGCAAGGCGGTTGTGCCGCTGGCGCCGACGCCGGGCGTGGCGCCGCCTCAGGTCATCGTGGATATCTTGCAGGAATCACGCGAGAAGAGCGTGGTAGGCGTCAACGCATCCGGCCAGGTGCGTGAGTTTCAGCTCAAGACGCGCATCCAGTTCCGCATGCGCACCCCGGAGGGTCGTGACCTCATTTCGCCTACCGAGATTTCGCAGCAGCGCGATATCAGTTTTAACGAATCGGCGGTACTGGCCAAAGAGGCAGAAGAAGTGCTTCTGTTCCGCGACATGCAGGCCGATTTGCTACAACAGTTGCTGCGCCGTCTGGCGGCGATCAAGTCGCTGGACGGAGGCTGAATGCAAGTCGGCGCAGCCCAACTGGCCCACCATTTGCAACGGGGCCTCAAAAGCCTCTATACCCTGCACGGTGACGAGCCCTTGCTGCAACAGGAAGCGCTGGACGCCATTCGGTTGGCGGCCCGCGCGCAGGGTTACACCGAACGTACGTCGCATACCGTAGCCGGTGCCCACTTTGACTGGAGCGAAGTGCTGGCTTCGGGTGGTTCGCTGAGCCTGTTTGCCGACAAGCAGATCGTTGAAATCCGTATTCCTTCGGGCAAACCGGGAAAAGATGGCAGTACCGCTTTGCAGCAACTGGCCGACATGGCCGAGGGCAACGATTCGACACTGACCATCGTGCTCCTGCCTCGCCTGGACAAAATGACCAAGTCCAGCGCCTGGTTTGCAGCACTCGAAGGCGCGGGCGTCACTTTGCAAGTGGACCCTGTTGAGCGCGCAGCACTGCCGCAGTGGATCGCGCAGCGCCTCGCGGCGCAGGGACAACGGGTGGCGGCAGGGGAAGAAGGCCAGCGCACGCTGCAGTTCTTTGCCGACCGGGTGGAGGGCAACCTGCTGGCCGCCCACCAGGAAATCCAGAAGCTGGGGTTGCTATTTCCGGTGGACGGTGCCGATGCTGGAACCCTGTCGTTTGACCAGGTCGAAAGCGCGGTGATGAACGTGGCGCGATATGACGTTTTCAAGCTCAGCGAAGCGGTGCTGGGCGGCCAGGTGCAACGGGTGCAGCGCATGCTCGACGGCCTGCAGGCCGAAGGCGAGGCCGAAGTCCTGGTGCACTACACGCTGAGCGAAGACATCCGTGCCCTGAAACGTGTCAAGGACGCGATGGGCCAGGGTCGCCCGCTGCCCATGGCATTGCGGGAGCAGCGGATTTGGGGGGCGAAGGAGCGATTGTTCGAGCGCGTGTTGCCCCGTTTGAGCGACGCGGCGCTGGCGCAGCTGCTGCAATCCGCCCATGTGGTGGACGGTATCGTCAAAGGCCTCAAGCAGCCGGAATGGCCCGCTTCGGGCTGGCAGGCGCTGCACCGGCTGGCGTTGCAGTTGTGTGGGATCTGTGCGCAAACCCACGCCAACCCGCGCGCAGGTCAGAAAGCCGAACTCTACCGGCCAGTCGGTTGAGTTCTCGTTTGGCGTATCTGCCAAAATGTGTCTATGCGATTGACCCCCACCGAGCAACAAGTGATTCGAGACGCCAGTCTGCGTTACTTCGGTGTGCGCCCGCGGCTGTTCGGGTCACGGGTCGATGACGCCAAGCTTGGCGGTGACATCGATTTGTACATCGAGGCGGCTGTTTCCCCAGAAGTAGGGGTCAAGGCGCGCCTGCAGATGGTTGCCGACATATGGGGACAACTTGGGGAACGGAAAATTGACGTGGTGGTGAATTCGGGTGGGGGCGACCTGCCGATTTATGCCATTGCCAAACGGGATGGAGTGTGGCTATGAGTCTGCCGCTGGAGGATGTGATGCGCCAATGCAGCCGTCATGTGCAGCGGATGGCGCATGCCATGGATCACATTGGTTTTCCTTTGACGGCAGAGCGACTGGTTTCTGGCGACGAGTCGCTCATTACTTTTCTGGATCAATTCGTCTTTCGTTACACAAAGCTGCAAGACACCATGGGCGAGCAGGTTTTGCGGATGTTCTGTGCGCAAATATTGCTCGAGCCGGTGGAGGATGCCGTTTTGGCGAATGTGCTGGTGTTGCTTGAACGCCGGGGCTATTTGAGCGAGTCCCAGTGGCGCGAACAACGCGCCATGCGCAATGCCCTTACCCACGAATACCCGGAGCAGGTGGGGTGGCAAGTGCAAACACTGAACCTTGCCTACGGACTGGCGCAACAATTGGCCGCTTGGTTTGAGCGCTTGCAGGCTGAATTCAACTCTTCGAAACTGGCATGATTATTCGCGCTTCCATCAATACGCCAGCGGACTACACCCAAGCCCTGGGTTCGCAGGCAAAAGCGGCTTCAGCCTTCATGGCTGCTGCGTCAACAGCTACTAAAAACAAAGCATTGCGCCAACTTGCAGCCCTGCTGCGTGCCAATGTGGACGCCTTGCAGGCCGACAACGCACAAGACCTGGCACGGGCCGTGGCTGCGGGTCTGTCGGAGCCCATGGTGGACCGGCTCAAGCTGACTCCCAAAGTCATAGAAACCTGCGCCCTGGGCTGTGAGCAACTGGCCGCCATGCCCGATGTGATTGGCGAAATCATCGGCATGAAACAGCAGCCCAGCGGTATCCGGGTGGGGCAGATGCGGGTGCCCATTGGCGTGTTTGGCATGATTTTCGAAAGCCGCCCCAATGTGACGATTGAAGCGGCCAGCCTGTCCATCAAGAGTGGCAACGCCTGTATCCTGCGCGGCGGCTCGGAGGCGATCGAGTCCAACAAGGCGCTGGCCCGGCTGGTGCAGCAGGCGCTGATGGACAGTGGCTTGCCTGCCGACGCGGTGCAACTGGTGCAGACCACCGACCGCGCGGTGGTGGACCAGCTGATTGCCATGCCGCAGTATGTGGACGTCATCATCCCGCGCGGCGGCAAGGGCCTGATCGAACGTATCAGCGCCGGTGCCAAGGTGCCGGTCATCAAGCACCTGGACGGCAATTGCCATGTCTATGTAGACGAC
>DAOQRI010000352.1:0-3855 GCA_035355475.1 Rhodoferax sp.
CCCGCGGAGTTCAGCACCAGATAGTGAATGCGCTGGGTGAACGCGTTTGGCAACTCGGTGCCTGCGGCCAGTTTTTGATCCCACACGTAGCACAGTGTGGCACCGGGAAGGCTTTCACCGCTGGCCTTGCGCGCCAGACGCAGCATGTTGCGCTCGACAAAGCTCATGTCCTGCAGCGAAAGGTCGAACATGGCACACACTCGAATGGGCGTGTCGTCGCCATTCTTGCGAAGCAGATCGGATCCCTCTATCGGCTGGTCTAGACGCCAGCGCCAGCGCAAGGTGTATCCAAGGGAGCCCGCGGCCAGACTGTGGCTCAGATTGGCATAGGAGCGATCCGCCCGCACGCGCAACACCCGCTCGTTACCCAATTGCACGATGCTGAATTCGGTCAATGGCTTTCTCTTCATGGGCAGTCCAACCACACGCCAGGGCGCAGCGGGCGGTCCCTCAGGCATTGACGAAAAGGGTTGAATGGGCTGACTTTGCGCCCAGGACTGGGGCGATGTGCACATCAGAAACAGCCACGTCGCCGTTGACAAAAAAGTGCAAAGAGCTACCGAAGACGTAGCGCGTCGCTGCGAAAAGCAGGTCAGGATTCCCACGGCATTAAAGAAAGGATCTGTGTCAGCGCATGCTGGCCACCCGGTGCCAGGGTGATGCAGTCTGCGCCTGCGTTAGCAGCCTCTACACACACAAAATGCGGCCATCCGTTGTTGGGTACATCCGCCATTTTTGCGGCCGTTTCTGCGCCGGGGTTCCACACCACTACCGCCTGGCTGCCGTGGGTGGTGATGTGAATCTTGCGCTTGGCAGCGGGGTCAGACAGCGTGTAGTGGTGTTCCGCAGACGAAGCGTTTTGCAGGTACACGCGGTCACAGGCCTGGTCAAGCTGCCAAATGCCCGGATGGCCGGCATGGCTGGAGCCGCTGAGTTTGCAGGCATAGGGCCGGTTCTCCAGTCCACTGATTTGAATTTGGCGGGCATCACTGACGGCAAAGTAGCTGTGCAAAGCCTGGGTCAGCACAAACGGGTGCTCACCCAGGTTGTGGGTGGTGAGGGTCTGCGTTAGCGTGTTGCCCAATTCCACACGCAAGCTGACCTGCAGGCCTGGCGCGTAGCGGCCCAGTGGGTCATCTGGAGTCAAAGCTGGCGTAGGTGTCAGCGTGACGTGCAAGGGCTTGTCGGCGCTGACGTCATCGCCAGTGTGTGCGACGTCCCACATCCGGGTGCGCACCGGGCCATGCGACATGGCGCCAATGGGCATGCCCTGGCTGGCAAACCACGGCCAGCACACTGGCACGCCGCCGCGAATGGCGGCCGGCTCTGGCAATGCGTCGGGGGAAACCCAGAACACGTCGCGCTGTCCTGCGGGCACCCACGACAGCAGGTGTGCGCCGTGCAGCGCAATGATGGCCGTTCCGTGTGCGTTGCACAACTGCAGGCAACGGTGTCCTGCGTAATCGACGAAGGTGATGCGCTGGTGAGTGTCCATGCCCAAGATTAACGCAATCGGCGCTGTGTGAGAATCGGATGCACTTTGTTACACAGGGCGCACACCGCCATGAATCCACTGCTGTTGCTGGGCGTTGTTCTGGGCTATTTCGCCATACTGCTGCTGGTTGCGTGGGCCACATCGCGCCAGGCTAGCAACGACACCTTCTTCATTGGCAACAAAAGCAGCAACTGGATGCTGGTGGCCTTTGGCATGGTTGGCACATCGCTCAGCGGGGTTACCTTCATCAGCGTGCCAGGTGCGGTCGGGCGCGACGGCTTTGCTTACTTTCAGCTGGTGCTGGGCAATTTGATCGGTTTTTGGCTGGTGGCCTTTGTGCTGCTGCCGCTGTACTACCGCCACCAGCTGACCTCCATTTACCACTACCTCGGCCAGCGCCTGGGGGTGAGCGCCTACAAGACCGGAGCCACGTTCTTCATCGTGTCGCGCACGCTGGGGGCCACGGCCCGGTTGTACCTGGTGGTCAACATTTTGCAGGTCATCATTCTGGACCGACTCGGTGTGCCATTCTGGCTGACCAGCGTGGTGATCTTGCTGATGATCCTGCTCTACACCTATGAGGGCGGAGTCAAGACCATTGTGTGGACCGACACCCTGCAAACCACCTGCATGCTGGGTGGGCTGGTCATCTGCGTCTGGTTTTTGCTGGACCGCATGGGTATGGATGTGTCGCACAGTCTGGCCGCGATGGATGCGCGCGCGCTGTCCACCGTCTGGGTGACAGACCCCGATAGCCGGTTGTTTTTCGTCAAGCAGGTGGTAGCAGGCATTTTCATCACCCTGGCCATGACCGGGTTGGACCAGGAGATGATGCAGAAGAACATCTCGGTCAAAACACTGGCCGACTCGCAAAAGAACATGGTGACCCTGAGCGTGGTGTTCACCGGTGTGGTTTTGCTTTTTTTGTATCTGGGCGGCTTACTAAGCCTGTTCACCGCGCAGGCGGGTATGGCAGAGACGGGCGACAAGATTTTTGCTGCGGTTGTGCTGGGCCACTTGCCACAGGCGGTGCAAATCATCTTTGTGATTGCGTTGATATCGGCCCTGTTCCCCAGCGCGGATGGCGCCATCACCGCGCTGACGTCTAGTTTTTGTATTGACCTGCTGGGGCTGCAGCAGCGCACAGACTGGAGTGAAGCCCGAAAAACGCGCGTGCGCCACCAGGTCCATCTAGGCTTTGCTGCGCTGTTTTTGCTGTTGGTGATGGTCTTCAAATGGATAGACGACCCCAGCATGATCGGGCTGATTCTGAAACTGGCGGCCTACACCTATGGCCCGTTGCTGGGGCTGTTTGCCTTTGGCATATTGACCAACAGGCAGGTGAAGGGAAGCTGGGTGCCCTGGGTGTGTCTGGCGGCACCGGCGATATGTTTTGTGGTGGATGCTAACCAGCAGCGGTTGTTTGGCGCGTACCAAATTGGACTTGAGTTGCTGCTGCTCAATGGGGCGTTGACGTTTGCGGGGTTGTGGGGGGTGTCAAAAAAACCAACCCGTCGGACTTTTGCCTAAGCAGTCGCCCGCACAAATCCTCCTGACGCCCGCATCAACTTGCGCGTGTAGTCCTCTTGCACCCGGTGTGCCGCCAGATCCGCAGCCGATACCCGCTCCACCGTCTGGCCCCGCTGCATCACCAGAATTTCGTCGCACAGATGGGTGACCACCGCCAGATCATGGCTGACCATTATGAATGTCAGCCCCAGTCGGGTGCGCAAGTCTTCTAGCAGGTTCAGTACTTCGGCTTGCACGGATGCGTCGAGTGCAGAGGTGGGCTCGTCGAGCAGCAGCACTTGCGGCTCCAGTATGAGTGCGCGCGCCAGAGCTACGCGCTGGCGCTGCCCGCCGGAGAGCTGGTGGGGGTAGCGAAATCGGAAATCACCTCCCAAGCCCACATCGTCTAACGCGCGCTCGATGCGGGTCTGCTCGTCTGCCACACCGTGAATCGCTAACGGCTCGCTCAGGATGCGGTCCACGGTCTGGCGCGGGTGCAGGGACCCGTAGGGGTCCTGAAACACCATTTGAACCAGGCGGCGAAACGGCTTGCTTCCGGGGCTGGGCAATGCGTCGGCTTGGTCAGTATCTGCCACCAGTTTGACACTCCCGGCGCTCAGGGGTGCCAGCCCACAAATGGCGCGGAGCACGGTGGATTTGCCGGACCCGGACTCGCCGACGATGCCAAAGCTGGCACCGGGTTCTACCCGGAAGCTGGTGTCGGCCAGCGCCACAAAATCACCGTAGACGACCCGCATACCACGCACCTCCAGCCCCAGGCGCTGGGGCGGCAGAGTGTTCTGCGCAGGTAAAGGAGGAGCCCGCACAGCGGGCGGGGGACACGGAGCAGA
>DAOQRI010000353.1:0-3844 GCA_035355475.1 Rhodoferax sp.
GGCTGTTCTGAGGTGCGATACTTGGCCTCATGTGGTTGAAATGCCTATCCGTGGTCGCCGGTAGCCCGCACCCAAAGAGAACTGCGTGACACCGCCCAACTCGGTGGAAAAACCAAAACTCGTTTTGACAAAGTGCGGACCATAGGGTTTTTCGTTCACATCCACCACCATGGCATAGTGGCCGCCCTTGATCTGCTCCAAGGCATAGTTCACACGTTCAAAATGGCCGCTGGTATAGAGCTGATCCACCAGTTTTTCTACCTCGTTGCTGGAAAGGTCTTTGCCCAGCAAAGGCGACATGGCCGCCTGGATATAGCTGGCGGGGACCTCCTTGTTACCTTTGACACGGATTTCGCCCACAGTGACTTCGCGCTGGTCATAGGCTAATTTGGAATAGGCGACGGGCTTATCCGAGCCAAGCTGGCTGGCCAGTTGGGCAAATTGAGGATTCACCTTCTGAACCGCCTCTTCGCCAAGTGCGGTAATTTGCGCCGCTTTGCCAAAATCTGCAAACCCGAATTGAGTCAAGGCAGGTTGAACCAGAATGTCTTGCGGACGCAGCAAAGCCAAATTGCGCTTCTCGTTTTGCCGAATCAGGATATCCAGCATCCGGTTGGCGACTGTCAGCGCGTTGCTGGGGCCAGTAGCCTCGTCTGCATCCTGCCCCAAGAACGAGGCGATCACCACCTCTGCGCCCTCTTTCAAAGCGATTTCTACGGGTAAATTGGCCACCAGCCCGCCATCCACATACGTTTCCCCGTCGATTTCCACAGGCGCAAAAACCGCAGGTGCCGCCATGCTGGCGCGAATCGCCAAATGCAAGGAGCCATGGTCAAAGACAGTCGGCTCACCGTCGCGGTAACGAGTGGCCACCGCACGGAAAGGAATCTTCAAATCGTCAAACCGAACATTGGAAGGCACATTGGCCGTGAGTTGTTGCAGCAAGGCCAAAAACCGCTGGCCATCGCTGACGCCTCGGGCAAAGCTCAGCCCGCCGTTCTGGATACCGAATTCAAAATCAATCGGGTATTGCTGTTGGTAGGCACGGGTGCGCTGGGGCAACTCCAGTCGGTCCAACTGATCCAGCGCCACCTTACCCGGGTCCAGGTTGCCAATCACGCGCTCAATATCATCGGTGGACATGCCGCTGGCATACAGACCGCCGATCACGGCCCCCATGCTGGTACCCACTATGCGCGAGATCCTGACACCGTCTTTTTCAAGTCGCCGCAAAACTGCTAGGTGCGCAAAGCCCTTGGCGCCACCGCCTGCCAGAACCACCACCACACGGGGCGAAGTGCTCGGTGTCTGGGCCTGCGCGCTGAGACCTCCTACAGCAAACAGCAGCGCCCACAGCCAGTAAAACCTGGCGTTCATTCCAATCATTTCATCTCCTCCGAATTACCAAGTACAGGCCTCCCACCAAGGCCACCACCAAAAATGCCGACAAAACCATGTCAGCATTGAACCCACAAGATGCGTCACCGACTACACCGTTGACAGGCAACAGGTAGTTCGCACCGCACAGAAGTCGGCCCAACGCCGATGAAAGAGCACCAAATAGTCGGTCTATAGCGAATGCCAAAATGGCCATTCCGCAGATAATTTTGCCTGTCAATTGGGGTGTTGGCGTCATGAAATTGATGCTTCTTCAACAGATTAAGGAAGCACATTGTCATTCGGCTTTCTGTTGTGCAGCCAGGCAGACGAATCGCGGACTTTTCTAATTGTGCATTGGTGCAGGGCGCCAGGAGGCCGTCGAACATGCTTGACCGCGAAATAGGAACCTCAGAACGTTTGTATTTTCTGGACTGGTTGCGTATCGCGGCCTTTGGCCTGCTCGTGGCTTACCACGTGGGCATGTACTACGTGAGCTGGCCTTTCCATGTGAAGAGTCCTTTTGCCAGTGCGGTGCTGGAACCCTGGATGAAGATGAGTTCGCCCTGGCGCATGAGTTTGCTTTTTTTGATCTCTGGCGCGGTCACGTCGCTGCTGCTACTGCAAAAACCTGACGGCTTCATGCGAAGCCGCAGCCGCCGCTTGCTACTGCCCCTGCTGTGCGGCGTAGTGCTGATCGTTCCGCCGCAGTCTTACTTTGAGGTGGTGGAAAAATTTGCGTTTGACGGTAGTTACTTTGACTTCTTGCGCCTGTACTTTGGCCACTACAAGGGCTTTTGTGCGAATGACAAATGCCTGATCCTGCCCACCTGGAACCATCTCTGGTTTTTACCCTACCTGTGGACTTACACGTTCTTGCTGTGGCTGCTGCTGCGCGGCTGGCCTGACTTGCTGGATTACTTGGCAGGCCTGGCCGCCAAGCTGTTGCCAGGTGCACGCTTGTTGTGGATGCCAATGCTGTGGATTCTGCTGATCCGCTGGACGCTGTTCAAGCACTTTCCTGAGACGCATGACCTTGTGCATGACTGGTTCTGGCACACCCTCTACTTGAGTGTGTTCTTGGCCGGTGCAGTATTTGCGCGCACGCCTGGCCTCTGGGCCAGAGCCGCCTATTGGCGATGGCACGCGTTGACGATTGCCATGCTGGCCTGGGCGGTGTTTGCAACCGATGCGGTGCATGGCCTGGGCTACGGGCAGCGCGGTGTGGTGGCCCTTCAGCAATGGGGCGCATTGGTAGCGGTGTTGGGCTTTGGCTATGCGCACCTTAACCGCGACCACCCCTGGCGGGCGTACCTGACAGACGCAGTGTTCCCCGTCTACATCCTTCACCAAACCTTGATCATTGTGATCAGCCAGGCCATTAAGCCCTTGGAATGGCAACCCCTACTGGAAGGGCCGGTTTTGGTCTTTTCCACCTTGGGCCTGAGCCTGCTGGCTTTTGAATTGGTACGGCAAATCGGGTTTGCCAGACCCTTCTTTGGTTTGAACAAGCCCGTTGAAATTTAATTGCAACATCATTTACATCCTTGACATTATTTGACTAGTCAATTAATATTTGACAGATGAACGCATCTGCTCTTGATGCCCCTTCCGTGGGGCCCATCACATTCGACCCTAGCAAGCACACCCCCCACGACAGCATGGGCTACCTGATGCGCCGCATCGTCACGTCCATGGGGGCGGACATTGAACGCGCCATGGAGCCTTTGGGCCTGACCAATGCCCAGTGGCGCCCATTGGGCTTGATGCACATTGGCCCACCCAAGACGGTGGCGGAGCTGGCCCGTGAGTGCTTTCTGGACACCAGTGCCATGACCCGGCTGTTGGACCGCCTGGAGGCCAAAGGCTATTGCACCCGAACCCGCTCAGTGGAAGATCGCCGGGTTGTCACGCTCGGCTTGACCGATGCTGGCCGTGAAGCGGCGTTGCACATTCCAGGCGTGTTGGCTGACATCCAGAACACGTACCTTCAAGGCTTTTCACCAGACGAGTGGAGCACCCTGAAGGGCTTGCTTCAGCGGGTGCTGGCCAATTCACCCTGCGCGGCAAATCAGGCAACCCCATGACTCAATTCAAATTTGCACCCTTGGCCGCGTCCTTGGCCATTGCGCTTGCGCTATCAGGATGCGCCGACATGGCTGGCGTACCACCCCATACAGCGAAGACCCACGACGACCATACGCTGGGCTTGAGCAAGGCTGATGCGGCCAGTACCTTGTCGCCCCAGTGGTGGCAAGCGCTGGGAGACCCGCAGCTTGACCAGTTGATCACCTCAGCGCTGGCCAGTAACCCCAATTTGAAGCTGGCTCAAACCCGCTTGAACAAAGCTCAGGCGGCGTTGGGCCTTGCCAATTCGGCCACCCTGCCACAACTGACCGGCTCACTCGATGTAGCACGCCAGAAGTACACCGCCAATGGCCTGTACCCGCCCCCCTTGGCGGGCACC
>DAOQRI010000354.1:0-3827 GCA_035355475.1 Rhodoferax sp.
TATGTAGGCGAGGATGTAGAGAACATCGTCTTGAAGCTCTTGCAGAGTTGCAACTACGAAGTGGAGCGCGCACAGCGGGGCATTGTCTATATCGATGAAATCGACAAGATTTCACGTAAGTCGGATAACCCGTCCATCACGCGCGACGTGTCTGGTGAAGGGGTGCAGCAGGCTCTGTTGAAACTCATTGAAGGCACTATGGCCAGCGTGCCGCCACAGGGAGGGCGCAAGCACCCCAATCAGGATTTCGTGCAAATCGACACCACGAATATTCTGTTTATCTGTGGTGGCGCGTTCGCTGGGCTCGAAAAGGTCATCGAAAATCGCACGCAGTCGTCTGGCATGGGCTTTGGTGCAACGGTTAAGAGCAAACAGCAACGCAGTTTGACGGACGTCTTCAAGGAAGTGGAACCCGAGGATTTGATCAAGTTTGGCCTGATCCCAGAGCTGGTGGGTCGCATGCCCGTGGTCGCTGCACTGGCGGAGCTGACAGAAGACGCCTTGGTGCAAATCTTGACCGAGCCGAAGAATGCGCTGGTCAAGCAATACACCAAGTTGTTGGCAATGGAGGGTGCGGAGCTGGAAATTCGTCCATCTGCACTGAAGGCCATTGCCAAGAAAGCACTGACCCGCAAAACCGGTGCACGTGGACTGCGTTCGATTTTGGAGCAGTCCCTGATCGACACCATGTACGAACTGCCCAACGCTGCCAATGTTGAGAAAGTGGTGGTGGATGAAACCACAATTGAAGACAACAAACCGCCCCTGTTGGTGTATCGAGAGATAGCCAAGAAAGCCTGAGTTTCCAACGGGCAAAAATCCAATTTGAGGGGTTTTTGCACAGGTTTAGTCGGAGATTTGTGCGATTCCTGCTTTGATAATTGCAGTTCGCTTGAATTTCAGGTTAATAGGTTCATATTCAACAGGTAACCCAAAGAGGACCTTTCCATGTCTGGCCATTCCACATTGCCTGCTACTCCCCTTGACCTTCCGCTGCTGCCGTTGCGTGACGTGGTCGTATTTCCCCACATGGTGATTCCGTTGTTTGTGGGACGCCCCAAGAGCATCAAGGCACTGGAAGCCGCCATGGAAACCGACAGGCGCATCATGCTGGTGGCGCAAAAAACCGCAGCGAAGGATGATCCGCTGGTTTCTGACATGTTTGATGTCGGTTGTGTTTCGACCATTCTGCAAATGCTGAAGTTGCCTGATGGCACGGTCAAAGTACTGGTGGAAGGCCATCAACGCGCCTTGGTCAACAAGATCGAAGAAGGTGAATTGTATTTTTCCGCCAACGTGACGCCAATTGAGCCGGTCGCCGATTCAGCGACAAAGAGCCGTGCGAAGGGCAGCGAAGTCGAGGCTCTGCGTCGCGCGGTCATGCAGCAGTTTGACCAATACGTCAAATTGAACAAAAAAATACCGCCTGAGATTTTGACCTCGATTTCTAGCATCGACGATGCGGGACGACTGGCCGATACGATTGCTGCGCATTTGCCCTTGAAACTCGACAGCAAACAAGCCGTACTAGGACTCTCGAGTGTGAAAGAACGGCTGGAAAACCTGTTTGAACAGATCGAACGTGAAGTCGACATCCTGAATGTAGACAAGAAGATCCGAGGTCGCGTGAAGCGCCAAATGGAGAAAAATCAGCGTGATTTCTATTTGAATGAACAAGTCAAGGCCATTCAGAAGGAGCTTGGCGAGGGCGAAGAGGGTGCTGACATCGAGGAAATCGAGAAGAAGATCAAAGCTGCCAAGATGCCAAAAGATGCATTGAAAAAGGCAGAGGGTGAGTTGAAAAAGCTGAAGTTGATGTCGCCCATGTCTGCCGAGGCAACGGTGGTGCGCAATTACATCGACGTTTTGGTGGGGCTGCCTTGGGCCGCCAAAACCAAGATCAAACACAATCTTGCCAATGCTGAAGCGGTGCTGAACGAAGATCACTATGGTTTGGACAAGGTGAAAGACCGCATTCTGGAATACCTCGCGGTGCAGCAGCGTGTGGACAAACTGAAGGCTCCCATTTTGTGCCTGGTTGGCCCGCCAGGGGTCGGAAAGACGTCATTGGGTCAGTCCATTGCCAAGGCGACAGGACGAAAGTATGTCCGCATGGCGTTGGGCGGGATGCGTGACGAGGCGGAGATCCGTGGACATCGGCGCACCTACATTGGCGCAATGCCCGGAAAGGTATTGCAGAGCCTGACTAAGGTGGGTACCCGAAATCCTTTGTTCCTGCTTGACGAAATTGACAAGCTCGGAACGGATTTCCGGGGAGATCCCAGCAGCGCGCTGCTGGAAGTTTTGGATCCGGAGCAAAACCACAAATTCGGCGACCACTATGTGGAGGTGGACTACGATTTGAGCGACGTGATGTTCGTTGCAACTTCCAACTCCATGAATATTCCTTCGGCCCTTTTGGATCGTATGGAGGTCATTCGGCTGTCTGGCTACACGGAAGATGAAAAGACCAATATTGCCCTGACCTATTTGCTGCCCAAGCAAATGAAAAATAACGGTGTCAAGGATGCGGAATTGTCGATTGCAGAAGACGCGGTGCGAGACATTGTTCGTTACTACACACGGGAAGCAGGCGTTCGCTCACTGGAACGTGAACTCTCAAAAATTTGCCGCAAAGTTGTAAAGGGTTTGCTGTTGAAGAAGCTCAAACCGCAGGTCACCGTATCAGCGGACAACTTGAACGAATACTTGGGGGTGCGCAAGTACACCTACGGTCGAGCAGAACAGCAGAATCAGGTTGGCCAGGTTGTGGGCTTGGCGTGGACGGAGGTGGGTGGAGATCTGTTGACGATCGAGGCTGCGCTGACGCCTGGCAAGGGCGGCATTACCCGGACGGGCTCCCTTGGCGATGTGATGAAAGAGTCGGTTGAGGCCGCGCGGACCGTGGTCCGAAGTCGTGCCCGAAGGTTGGGAATCAAGGACGAGATCTTTGAAAAGAAGGACATCCATATTCACGTGCCAGATGGTGCTACTCCCAAGGACGGACCCAGTGCAGGCGCAGCGATGACGACGGCGTTTGTTTCTGCATTGACCGGAATTCCGGTGCGTGGGGATGTTGCCATGACCGGTGAGATCACTTTGCGCGGGGAAGTGACTGAGATTGGCGGATTGAAGGAAAAATTGCTGGCTGCCCTGCGTGGCGGAATCAAGACGGTGTTGATTCCCGAGGCCAATGCCAAGGACCTTCAGGATATTCCCGCAAATGTTAAGAATGGGCTGGAGATCATTCCGGTGCGCTGGATTGACAAGGTTCTAGATCTGGCGCTTGAGTCAAAGCCTGTGCCACTTCCAGATGAGGAAATCGCCGCGTCTGGTGAAGTGGTGACGAGTGCTGTCCCCGCGGCTGATTTGCTGGGATCAGTAAAACATTGACTGCCTTTTCAATCTTCGAATGCTCAAAGTTTTTTGAAAAACTAAAAAATAACGCTATAATTTGAGGCTTGAAATGCGGGAATAGCTCAGTTGGTAGAGCGCAACCTTGCCAAGGTTGAGGTCGAGAGTTCGAGACTCTTTTCCCGCTCCAAATTCCAGGCAAAAAGGGAAGCAATTGCTTCCCTTTTTTGCTAATAGGATGCGAGTCAAGTTGACTCCGGTGAAACAAGAATTTGGCGCGATAGCAAAGCGGTTATGCCCCGGATTGCAAATCCGGTTAGTCCAGTTCGACTCTGGATCGCGCCTCCAAATTTTTTGGGTGTAAAGCCCCGTCCTTTGATAAAGACGGGGCTTTTTTGTTTCACAATAGGTCGACTCCGCCCGAGTGGTGAAATAGGTAGACACATCGGACTTAAAATCCGCCGCTTCGTGAA
>DAOQRI010000355.1:0-3818 GCA_035355475.1 Rhodoferax sp.
CGTGATCACGATTGTGTTTGCATTCGCCTATTTGGCCATGTACCCCGGTCTGGGCTCCTTCAATGGGAAGCTGGGTTGGAGCCAGGCTGATCAGTACAAGGCTGAAGTGGAAAAGGGTGACCGCGAAGTGGCCCCGCTCTACGCCAAGTTCGCAGCCATGACCGCTGAAGACATGTCGCGCGATCCGAAAGCGATGGCGATTGGCGAGCGTTTGTTCATGAACAATTGCTCACAATGCCATGGCTCCGACGCGCGTGGTTCCAAAGGGTTCCCCAATCTGACCGATGCAGATTGGCTGCACGGTGGTACGCCTGACAAGATCAAAGAGACCTTGACTGCTGGCCGCATTGGCAACATGCCCCCCATGGCTGCCGCTGTAGGTACTGCTGACGATGTCAAGAATGTGGCCAATTACGTGCTGAGCTTGTCCAACAGCGCACACGACTCCGTGCGTGCCAATTTGGGCAAGGAAAAGTTTGCGGTGTGCGCAGCATGCCATGGACCTGACGGCAAGGGGAACCACGCATTGGGCGCTCCTGATCTGACCGACAAGATTTGGCTGCATGGTGCTGGCGAAGCTGCCATCATGGCCATGGTCAACAATGGCAAAGTGAATCAAATGCCCGCACAAGGTGAGCGTCTGACGGCTGGCCAGATTCAGGTTTTGACATCTTATGTATGGGGACTCTCCAACAACGGAAAAGCCAAGTAATTGGCAAAGAGATCCCATTGTTTGTGAGTGACAGCAAACGGACATAGCGCACGGATCGGTTGTTCCGCAACGTGTTCTTGGCCTCGCTGATACTCTAAACGGCTTGTCGCGGCTCGATTAGGGCATCGACAAGCCGTTTTGTTTACGGCCGCGATATGGCCTTGCAACTGCAAGCAAGCCCCACATTGCTGTAGAGTCAGTACCTATTGATACCCGCTGAGGATTTAAGATGACCCAACCCGAAACCACTCCCAGCCAACCCTGGTGGAAATTTGCCCATGTCTGGATGGTGATTGCCGGTCCGGCCATTGTTGTTGTGGCCTCGTTTATCACTTATTACCTGGCTGCTTCCGGAAAAGACCCGGTGCTGGATGAAGATTACTACCGCAAGGGCATTGAGATCAACAAGACCCTGTCTGACAATCCTTCTAGCATGGCGCCCGCAGCGCAAGCTAGAAACCATGCTGCGACGGGCGTGCCACAGCCCAAGTGAATAGGGCTAGATCCCGGACTTGGAGTTGACAATTTCGTGGAGAGCGTCAGTGTTCAGGATACGAACATGGCGCTGCTTCACTTCAATCATGCCGTCGTCAACAAATTTTGAAAATGTGCGACTGACGGTTTCCAGTTTCAGCCCCAAGTAGCTTCCGATCTCTTCACGGGTCATTCTCAAAACGACCTCGGATTGAGAAAACCCCCTAGCGTGCAGGCGCTGCACCAGATTCAACAAAAAGGCGGCCAGTCGCTCCTCTGCGCGCATGCTGCCTAGCAGCAGCATGACGCCATTTTCACGAACAATTTCGCGGCTCATGATTTTGTGAACATGGCGCTGCAGGGCGTTCACCTCGCGCGACAACTCTTCAATGCGGTCAAACGGCATGACGCACACTTCTGCGTCTTCAAGCGCTACTGCATCGCAGGTGTGGTTGTCGTTCACGATGCCGTCCAGTCCCACGACTTCGCCGGCCATCTGAAAGCCCGTTACCTGGTCGCGCCCGTCCTCGGAGGCAACGCATGTTTTGAAAAAACCGGTGCGAATGGCGTACAGACTGGTGAACTTGTCCCCATTGCGAAACAGCATGGTTCCGCGCTTGATCTTGCGACGACTGGCAACCACGTCTTCAATACGGTCAAGTTCCGCTGACGTGAGGCCCATGGGCATGCACAGTTCACGCAGGTTGCAATTCGAGCAAGCTACCTTGATGGATTGCGCACCTATCCCTATCACTTTCGAATCTGCCTTGATTGCGTGGTGCGAATGTCCATTGGGGCAGGTGGTAGAGGTGGGATCGTGGTCAAGCATGGTGTGAGCCGTGGGTCGTATGGCCCTGAGTTTAACTACTTTCATGCTCCTTGATGCATATCAATTTATCAACATTCGAAATGGGGCACAGTCGGGCGCGTTTGTGCCGGAGTTTTCATGAATGTTGCCGCCAATGCCGTTTTCGACGATTTGTTGCGCCGTTTTGACGTGCCAGGGCCCCGCTACACCTCATTTCCCACGGCCGATCGCTTCGTGGAGGCATTCACTGCCGACGATTACGCGCAGGCACTGAGCCAGCGGCGAAGCGGGGTGGCCGCCAGGTCACTGCCATTATCAATTTACGTTCATATCCCATTTTGTGAATCGCTGTGCTATTACTGCGCGTGTAACAAGATCATCACCCGGCACCATGACAGGGCAACGCCCTATTTACGCTATCTGGCGCGGGAAGTGGATTTGCACACGCAGCAGATCGGCTTGGGCCAAGCCATCAGCCAGTTGCACTTGGGCGGTGGCAGCCCCACGTTTTTGAGCGACGCAGAACTGGGCGAGTTGATGGCCATGCTGCGGCGAAATTTTCAGTTTGCCGCCGGTGGTGAATATTCCATCGAGATTGACCCCCGAACCGTGGATGCAGCGCGTCTGGATACCCTTGCGGCGCACGGATTTAACCGGTTGAGCTTCGGGGTGCAGGATTTTGACACCGCAGTGCAAAAGGCGGTTCACCGGGTGCAGCCCGCCGAGCAAGTGTTTGCGCTGGTGGAGGCCGCCAGGGCTCGCGGTTTAGAGTCCGTCAATGTGGACCTGATCTATGGGCTGCCGCGCCAGAGTCCTGAGTCGTTTGACCGCACGCTGGAGCAGATCAAAGCCTTGCGTCCGGACCGCATTGCGCTTTACGCCTACGCCCATCTGCCCGAGCGGTTCAAACCCCAGCGGCGCATCGACGCTGCGGAACTGCCCACCGCTGCGGCCAAAGTAGCGATGCTGTCACGGTCGTTGACGGCCTTGCAGGAGGCCGGATACGTGTATGTTGGTATGGACCACTTCGCGTTGCCAGACGATGCACTGGCCATTGCCAAGCGCCAAGGGCGGCTGCACCGCAACTTTCAGGGCTACAGCACCCAGCCCGACTGCGATTTGATTGGATTGGGCGTGTCCTCCATAGGCCGGGTTGGCGCCACCTACAGCCAAAACGCCAAGACCATGGAAGAGTATTGCGACTTGCTGGACCACGGGCAGTTTCCGGTGGTGCGTGGCCTGGCTCTCTCGCGGGACGACTTGGTGCGCCGCGCGGTGATCATGTCCATCATGTGCCAGGGGCAGGTGCAGTTTGAGTCGATCAATCTGGCGTACCTGCTGGACTGCAAAGCCTATTTCGCCAAGGAGTTGGCTGACCTTCAGACGCTGGTTGACCAGGGCCTGGTGGTGATGGATGACGCTGGCATTCAGGTCACCGCAGACGGCTGGTTCTTTGTGCGTGCGGTGGCCATGGTGTTTGATCGCTATTTGCAGACCGACCGGACGCGCGCACGGTTTTCCAAGATCATCTAGCATCGGGCGATGCAATCTTCTCTCGCGCTGACCGCGTTACTCATGGGCCTGGCAGGTGGTCCGCACTGTGTGGCCATGTGCGGGGCCGCTTGCGCGGGTATCAGCCAGGCGGCAGGACCACATAAGAACTCTGCTCTTTGGATCTTTCAAATAGGGCGTGTCGTCGGCTACTCGGCGTTGGGCGCGCTGGCGGCGGCGTCACTGCAGGGGCTGGGCTGGCTGACCGTTCAATCTGCCGCTCTGCGCCCGGTGTGGTCTCTGTTTCATGTGGCGGCGCTGATTCTGGGCTTG
>DAOQRI010000356.1:0-3817 GCA_035355475.1 Rhodoferax sp.
AAACCAACCACACGGCGCAGGCGCTATACGAATCCCTCGGGTGGGTGCGCGACGAGGTGTTTTACGCCTACAACCTGCGCGTGAAGGGGTAACCAAGGCCCGCGTCAGCGCGGCATCAACGCCCCGCAGCTCCAGCACTGCTCAAAGCCGCCCTCCACCAGCTCGCCGCACGTGCAGTGCCAGCGCTGCTGCGGCACATGCTGCAGGTGATACAGCAGCTCACGCGCCCGCGCCTCCTGCGCCGGATGCTTGAACCACACCTCGGGCAAACACTGGTCCGGCGGCAACTCGCCCGCCACGCTGGACAGGTATTGCCGCTGCACGCTGGCGTCAACCCCCTCCGCCGTGAGCGCGTCCGCCCACAACGTGGCGATGGCCAGATTGGGGGCTCGGGTCAGGCGGGGCATGGGGGGGGGAGCATACGGGGTTTGAGGTGATGCATCAAAGATAGGCGCCCTAAAACGACCCATTAGCGGTGAGAAAAGCTCTTCGCGGACCGTTTCCGCTATGCGGATGAAGCGGATCACAGTTCGAGTACGATCAAAATTCAATCACAAAAGATGGAGTAGCGATTTTGTTCTCCGATCACAAACGCATTTGCCTCGGATGTTGCCTTGAAAACGTTTGTCGACTACGGGAAGCATTCTCATATTCTTAGCTAAGCTCTGCGGCCAATAATGGCCTCTTCCGGTAACACTTAATTATGCGGCGATACGTAATAGTTTTTTTGAGCATCGCTTTCGTACTAGCACTTTCATATTACGCATTTAGGCACCGAGACTCTGAGCCAACGCATCAGAGTTCAGTTCCCCCATGTATGTCGGATTGCACGGCGACCACTCATGAAATCGTAAAAACAAAAAAGGGAGGCGTGATTTTTGAAGTTCCAAAGAAATACATCAAACACTTCGATCAAAGTGATTGGCGTCCAGAACCAAACCAATGGGAAATGACGCTAAACACAAGGTGGCCTGACATGTCTGCGTTCACCATGGCTGAAATTGATGCCCTCTTTAAGGAATGGGACAAGACCGGAAGAGACAAAGCACACGGTCACTTTTTGAGCGATTTGATCGAAATCAAGTTTAAAGATCACGGCTCTATTCCAACACCTATCACTGCGCAAGATTTGGAGGCCGCAGTAGTCAAACAGTTTGGACTACCACGTTCAATTTCTGGGTTACCGACTCTCCAAGAGTACCCAGAAAACCCAAGAAATAACGCTTACCGTACAACGAACGACAAAGACCGGCTTGCAGATGGCATGCCGGTCTATATCTTCTGTGCCGGCAAGCCTCTTTCAAAACATCCTGACGAAATTACTGGCGGGTGCAGAATTCAGATGACTTGGCCAAACGGTTTCGAAGTAGACATAAATTTCAATAGAACGTATCTCTCGAAATGGCGAGATGTGCATGACCAATCGATCATGTTGCTACGTTCATTCATGACAGGGGGAAATTTTCCAGCAGGGTCACTACTCAAAGACACAAATTAAGGCGTTAGCTAAATGAGCGGCCTTTTGGTAGTGATCGCGGCGGAATAGACTTCCTCGAAATTAAATGAGAATATGGCCTTAACCTTTGTCAAACTTGCATAAGAAGCTCCTGTATTCATAGCAAATAGCCAGAAAAAGAGTTCCCCACCCCCAAGTCAAACCACCTCCGCAGGCGTGCCGGGTGGCTGCGACGGGGCAACGGAGCTGTTCGCGGCGGCTACAGAATCCGCACCCCAGCCAAAGCGTTAACGCAGTAGCTTAAAACAACCAACCCAGCCGCCCGCGAGATGCGAAGTGGACACGACGCGGACGCCTGGCGCGCTCGCCAACCAAGTAGCCGCAGCAACTCATTCGCTACACTTTCAATAGCTACTCACGCAATACCGACGAGGGCTAGCGGCCGATTTGGCCTTCAAATACTCCGCTTTGCTCCCCAGCCACCGATGCACCTATTTCTCGGCCTAGGCCGAATGAAACTACATCAGTAGTTGACCTAAAAGAACAATAAATTTAATTAATTTATTCAAATGCCTTGCCATCGAATTTAATAATTCCTAAAATTGACTTCTAATGTCAACTTTAGACAATTTTTCATTCAAAACGGTATTAGCCCAACTCCCACGCGGCGAGCCGGTGAGCACTGCTGACTTGCAGGCGCTGGGCGCCAGCGCGTTTCGTGCGTCAGCCCTCGCCCGTTCGGGCTGGCTCACGCATCTGGCGCGGGGGGCCTACATGCTGCCTGGGGACACGCTCACGCGCGACGGTGCGCTGGCATTTTTGTCCCGCCAGATGCCCGGCCTGCATGTGGGCAGCAAGACGGCACTGGCGTGGCGAGGCGTTCGCCAGAACCTCAGCTTCAGGGAAACCATCACGCTGTGGGGCGACAAGCCGCAGCGGCTGCCTGAGTGGTTCACGCAGCACTTTGCGGCCTGTTATCAGGCCACCCAGCTATTCGACGCACAACTGCCCGCAGGTTGCGGTTTGGCACCTTTGCCCGCGGGCCGCAAGGAGGTGCTGGTGTCAGCGCCCGAGCGGGCCATGCTGGAGCTGCTCAGCGACATCGGAAAAGAGCAATCTCTGAGCGAGGCCCGTGAGCTGGTTGAAGGCCTGAGCAGCCTGCGCGAGCCGGTGCTGGATGAGTTGCTGCTGCACACTACCCGCATCAAGGTCGTGCGCATGGTGGCTGTTTTGAGCCAGGAGTTGCAGTTGCCCTGGGCCAGCATGGCCAGGGTGCACAGCCAGCGCATCGGCGGTGGCCAGCGCTGGATTGCGGTTACCAAATCAGGGGAGCGCCTGGACCTCAAGCGGCCATGAACCAGACTTACATCGACACCGTTCGGCTATTGCTCGCCATTGCGCCTGCCGTTTTTGCATCGGGCCGGTTTGCCATGAAGGGTGGCACGGCGCTGAACCTGTTTGTACAGGACATGCCGCGCCTGTCGGTCGATATTGACGTGGTCTACACCGACCATGTACCGGACCGTGACACAGCACTGCAACATATCGCCCAGGAGTTGGGCACCATCAAAAGCATGCTTGAAGGCCGGGGCCTGCAGGTGCGGCAGCCCACCAATGCGCTGGGCGACGAAGTCCGGTTACTGGTGGCGAACGACACCGCGCTGGTGAAAGTGGAGGTCAACTTTGTGTTCCGGGGCACGGTGCTGCCGGTGCAGGCCAAGCCGCTCGTGGACGCAGCGCAGGACATCTTCACCACGGCTGTATCAGTGCCGGTCCTGGCTATCGAAGAACTTTACGGCAGCAAGCTCGTGGCAGCCATGGACCGGCAGCATCCACGTGACCTGTTTGATGTGATGCACATGCTGAGTCGCTTTGGCTGGCAAGCATCTTTCGTGGACTGCTTTGTGGCCTATCTGGCAGGCCACAACCGCCCGGTGCATGAAGTGCTGTTTCCGAAGATCAAGCCACTGGAGCCCGCTTTCACAAACGAATTTGTGGGAATGACGCGTGATGAAGTGACGCTGGAAACCTTGATGCAGACACAGGCGCAGTTGATTGACGAGCTGCCCCGGCATCTGCTATCGCGTCATCGTGAGTTTTTGCTGTCACTGGTGCGCTGCGAGCCTGACTGGACATCGATGCCATTTGCACACTTGCGCGAGCTACCCGCAGTGAAATGGAAACTGATGAATCTGGGCAAGCTCAAGAAGAGTCATGCAAAGCGGTTTGCAGCTCAGCATGATGAACTGGTCACGCGCTTTGATTCGCTACGGTTTTAGTAGCTACTCACGCAATACTGACGGGGGCTAAGCCTTCAAATACTCCGCCTTGCTCCCCAGCCACCGATGCACATGTTTCTCG
>DAOQRI010000357.1:0-3782 GCA_035355475.1 Rhodoferax sp.
GGTGGGCGACAAGGTCGTGACTTCGTTGGAACGCGAAGGCGTGAAGGCGGGTGTTGCGTTTGTAGCTGACGACAAGTCCAAAAAATAATGGCCACGCAAATCCAGCTCGCAGGCATAGAGCGGGTGTTCCACCTGGGTGACTCCGAGGTGCACGCCCTGCGCAACCTGAACCTGTCCATTGCGGCGGGTGAGTACGTGGCGGTGATGGGCCCGTCGGGCTCGGGCAAATCGACCCTGCTCAACCTGCTGGGCTTGCTGGACCGCCCCAACACCGGCTTGTACCGCCTCGAAGGCCGCGATGTAACGACCCTCTCCAGCGACGAACAAGCGCGCGTGCGCAGCGAGCGCATCGGGTTTGTGTTCCAGAGCTTTCACCTGGTGCCGCGCCTCACCGCGGCGGAAAACATTGCACTGCCCATGGTACTGGCCGGAATGGCCCCGGCGCAACGCAATGCACGGGTCAAGCAGGCGCTCAAAGACTACGGCCTGGAGAACCGTGCCGACCACCGTCCGGACGAGCTCTCGGGTGGGCAACGCCAGCGGGTGGCGATCGCGCGCGCCACCATCATGCAGCCTGCCATGATTCTGGCGGACGAGCCCACCGGAAACCTGGACCGCGCCACCGGCGAAGAGGTGATTCGCCTGCTGGAAGCGCTCAATGCGCAAGGCGTCACCTTGATCATGGTCACGCACGACGCGGCATTGGGTGCCCGCGCGCACCGCCAGTTGCTGATGGAAGACGGTGCCGTTCAGCATGACCAGCGCCGCGAAACCTCCACCCCATCAACGGTCACCCCAGCATGCGCAGCGCCGACCTGATCCGCTTTGCGCGGGACGCCGCCACCGGCAACCCGCTGCGCGCCTCGCTGCTGGTGCTGGCCATGGCCATCGGCGTGGCGGCAGTGGTGGTGCTGACCGCCTTGGGCGATGGTGCCCGCCGCTATGTGATGAACGAATTTTCCAGCCTTGGCAGCAACCTGGTCATTGTCTTGCCCGGGCGCTCGCAGACGGGCGGCTTCAGCCCCGGCAATGCCATCACCAACACCACACGCGACCTGACGATTGATGATGCGCAGGCGCTCTCGCGCGCCAGCGCGGTGGCCCGCGTTGCGCCGCTGGTGGTGGGAACCTCGGAGATCAGCGCGGGTGGCAAGCTGCGGGAAGTGATGGTGGCGGGCACGGTTTCGCAGTACGCCGAGGTGCGCAACATGGCCATGGCCCAGGGGCGCTTTCTGACAGCCGGTGACTGGGGTCGTGGCGCCAGCGAGGCGGTGATTGGCGCCAAAGTGCGCGACGAGATTTTTGGCAACACCCCGGCACTGGGGCAACTGGTACGGGTGGGCGACCGGCGGTTTCGCATTGTGGGCGTACTGGCGACCAGCGGCCAGGGCCTGAGTATGAACACCGATGAACTGGTGTTTGTGCCGGTGTCCATTGCACAGTCCATGTTCAACACCAACACCCTGTTTCGCATCCTGATAGAAGCCAACGGGCGCAACGCCATTGAAGCCGCCAAAGCACAGGTGGCCGACATCATCAAACTGCGCCACGAGGGCGAGCAGGACGTCACCGTCATCACCCAGGACGCCGTGCTGGCCACCTTTGACAAGCTGCTCGGTGCGCTCACTCTGGGTGTGGCCGGCATTGCTGCCATCAGCCTGGCGGTGGCGGGCATTCTGGTGATGAATGTGATGCTGGTGTCGGTCAGCCAACGCACTGCCGAGATTGGCCTGCTCAAAGCCCTGGGTGCCACGGGCAGCGGTATTCGGATGGTGTTTCTCACCGAGGCGATCATGCTGTCGCTGGCCGGTGCGCTGGTGGGCTATGGCTTGGGGCAACTGGCCGCTGCGGTGATCCGCCAGCTCTACCCTACATTTCCCGCTTACCCGCCCGATTGGGCCGTCATTGCCGGACTGGCAACCGCGATGGTGACCGGCATTTTGTTTGGCGTGCTGCCTGCGCGCCGCGCTGCGCAGCTGGACCCGGTGCAGGCCCTATCGAAACGCTAGCCCATGCTACTGACAGACGCCATCCACCTTGCCCTGCGCGCCGTCACCGCACAGCGGCTGCGCAGCTTCCTCACCTTGCTGGGCATTGCCGTGGGCATCGCATCGGTGATTTTGTTGACCTCCATCGGCGAAGGCATCCACCGCTTTGTGCTGGCCGAGTTCACCCAGTTTGGCACCAACATTGCAAGCATCTCGCCTGGCAAGGTCAAGACGTCGGGCCCAGCACCTACCGGCATACCGTCTTCGGTGCGGCCGTTGACACTGGATGACGCGCGCGCCCTGCGTGCCCTTCCGCATGTCACCGGCATGACGGCCACCGTGTGGGGCAATACCGAGGTGGGCGGCAATGGGCGCTTGCGCCGCACCACCGTCAATGGCGTGGGCGCCGACATGCTCAAGGTCTACAGCATCAAGGTCAAGACTGGCCAGTTTCTGCCCGATGAGGCGCTGGAGAACGCGCGGGCCTTCGTGGTGCTGGGCTCCAAACTCAAATCCGAACTGTTTGGCAGCGCCAACCCGCTGGGCGCGCGGGTGCGGGTGGGCAATCTGCAATTTCGGGTCATCGGCGTGCTGGAAGCCAAAGGTCAGTTCCTGGGTGTCGATCTGGACGACGCCGCCTACATTCCAACCGCCCGCGCGCTGGAGCTGTACAACCGCGAAGGCATGATGAAGATTGACCTGGCTTACGAAGAAGGCGTGTCTGCCTCAGCCATCGTGTCGGCGGTCAAAAGCACGCTCACAGCGCGCCACGGCCGGGAAGACTTCACCATCACCACCCAGGAAGACATGTTGCGCACGCTGTCCAACATTCTGGATATCCTGACCATGGCCGTGGGTGCACTGGGCAGCATCTCGTTGCTGGTGGGTGGTGTGGGCATCGTCACCATCATGACCATCGCGGTGAGCGAACGCACCGGCGAGATTGGCCTGCTGGTGGCACTGGGTGCACCCCGGCGAACCATACTGGGCCTGTTTCTGGGCGAGGCGGTCACCCTGTCGGCCATTGGCGGCATCATGGGCTTGCTGCTCGGCTTTGGTCTGGCCCAAATCATTCACTTCGCGGTACCGGCATTGCCGGTGCACACGCCCATTGCCTTTGTGTTGTTGGCAGAGGGCATTGCGATTGCCATTGGTTTGCTGGCCGGCGTGTTGCCCGCCAGAAGCGCAGCCCAGCTGGACCCGGTAGATGCCCTGCGCTCGGAATAGGCGTGCGACACTCCTATCAGTACAGATTTTTGTCAATGCAAGGAACCCACATGAAGATTCCACACCACAAGGCACTGCATGCGCTTCTCGCGGGCATTCTGGCTTTTATGGCCACATCCGCATCGGCGCAGACACCACCCACACCGGTCGGCTATGTCAAGACCGTCACCGGACAGGCCTGGGTCACAACCGCCGGGCAGCGGCTACCAGCAGCCCCCGGCACGGCCATCATGATCGGCAGCCAGCTCAAAACGCAAGCCGACGCCACACTGGGCGTCACCTTCAAGGACAACACGCTGATGTCGTTCGGACCCGACACCGAATTGACTGTGGACGAATATTTGTATGAGCCCGCTCAGGGCCTGCTCAAGCTGGGTACCAACCTGGTCAAAGGCAGTTTGAACTATGTGTCTGGCGTGATTGCCAAGCTCAAACCTGACGCAGTGGCGGTGAAGACCCCCACCGGAATCATCGGCGTGCGCGGCACACAGTTTGTAGCCCGAGTGGAGGAAGTGAAATGAACGCAGCACGCACCACGATGTACGTGATCGCACAACTGACCCTAGC
>DAOQRI010000358.1:0-3782 GCA_035355475.1 Rhodoferax sp.
GGCCGACATCAAGGGCGACCTGACCGGCATCTCGCAAAGTGGCAGCCCACAGCCCAAACTGAGCAAAATCATCACCGAACGCGGCCTGCCTGAACCGGCCTACCAGTCCTACCCCACCACACTGTGGGATGTGTTTGGCGAACAGGGCCACCCGGTACGCGCCACGGTCAGTGACCTGGGGCCTCTGCTGCTGGGGCGCATGCTGAACCTGAACGACACCCAGTCGGGTGTGCTGCAACTGGTGTTCAAGATTGCAGACGATGCCGGCTTGCTGCTGCTGGACATGAAAGACCTGCGCGCCATGTGCCAGGACGTGGGCGACAACGCCAGCCAGTACACCACCGAATACGGCAACATCAGCGCCGCCAGCATTGGCGCCATCCAGCGCGGGCTGATGCAAATTGAGGCCCAGGGCGGCGAAAAGTTCTTTGGCGAACCCATGCTCAACATCGCCGACTTCATGCAAACCGACTCCAAGGGTCTGGGCATGGTCAATATCCTGGCTGCTGACAAGCTGATGAATTCACCACGCCTGTACGCCACGTTCCTGCTCTGGATGCTCAGCGAATTGTTCGAGACCTTCCCAGAAGTGGGTGACCTGGAGAAGCCCAAGATGGTGTTCTTCTTCGACGAAGCCCACCTGCTGTTCAACGATGCGCCCAAGGTGCTGTTGGAACGCATCGAACTGGTGGTGCGCCTGGTGCGCAGCAAGGGCGTAGGCGTGTACTTTGTGACCCAGAACCCGCTGGACATTCCCGACACCGTGCTGGCCCAATTGGGCAACCGCGTGCAGCACGCGCTGCGTGCATTCACGCCACGTGATCAGAAGGCAGTGAAGTCAGCCGCCGAAACCATGCGCCCCAAAGAAGGTCTGGACATTGGCGCGGCCATCACCGAACTGGCTGTGGGTGAAGCGTTGGTGAGCTTTCTGGACGAAAAAGGCCGCCCCAGCCTGACCGAGCGGGTGTATGTGCTGCCGCCCAACAGCCAGATTGGCCCCATCACCGCCGCACAGCGCCAGGCCTTGCTGGCCGACTCGCTGGTAGCCGGTGTGTATGAGAAAGTGATTGACCGTGACTCGGCATTTGAAGCGATCAAGGGCCGCACCCAGTCGCGCCAACCCGCCGGCACCACGCAAGCACAGGTTCCCGCACCCTCTGGTCCCTCGGCTGGCGCGGCTGGCGCGGCTGACGCACCGGCTGCTGCGCCGGAAAAAGGTATCTTTGACAGCATTGGTGACATGCTGGGTGGCGGCACCCGGCGCACCCGCACCAGCGTGGGCGAACAGTTGGCACGCAGTGCAGCCAGCTCCATTGGGCGTGAGGTGGGGCGCCAGATTATTCGAGGCGTATTGGGCGGTATCTTTGGCGGGTCGCGCCGATAGTTTTTGCTGCGGTTTTCACGCCTATGGATGGGTAGGCGTGCGGACCGGGCATCCGTTCACTGGTCGTCAGTCGCGGACCAGCTTGTTCGGCGTTCATGCAGTCGTTCGTTAACGCGGTGGTTGGGTATTCCGCTCTGTGGCAACCGCGAGTTGAGACCGATGAACGGATACCCGGTCCGCCCGCCTTGAACGTGCTTTGGTGAATTGCGCTTGGACACAGTAAGACCGCTTCGCCGCGAAAGCGAACTTTCGGGATGCCTGCCAAATTTGTTCCACTATGCAGAGCTTTGTTCCAGAGTTTACCAAGAGCACCCTCTGGGTTGCGCCAGAATATGGATGTGCGCCTTACAAAATTTGGTGAAATGCACAAACGCTATTTCCAGGAGAATTTATGACCTATATATGGAGTTGGCCCAAGCTTAGGGAGTACTTCTCGTTGCTCGGGGCACTACCTAGGAATATTCCGCAAGCTGTCGCATGAACACCCCACCTGAACTTATCGATGGCGTTCGAATAAGACTGCGGCGCGCCACTCCAGATGATGCTCCAGCGATGTTCCTGGCCGCAGCAAGCCCTGATGTCATGAAGTACATGGAGTGGGCAATGCAATCAAGCGACTCAGAAACTCTGAGTCACCTTGAGGGCGCAGCGCAGCGGTGGGTTGATGGCACCGAGTACCAATGGATTATTGAAGAGCTGTCGTCCGGCAATTTTGTAGGAACAATGTCGTGTAGACCAAAGGCACACGCCGCAGATTTTGGGTATTTTCTTGCTAAATCGTATTGGGGAAAGGGGTTCGCACTTGAGTCAGCAACCCTTGTGGTCAACTGGCTGAAAGCGCAGCCTGAGATTCTTCGAATTTGGGCAACATCTGATGCACTGAACATCAGGTCTCACAGAGTTCTAGAGCGACTTGGATTGCAGCGAGAGGGCCTACTTCGTATGGCAACATATCGACCTAACATCGGTGGTTTGCCTCGAGATACCGTTATTTTTGCTTGGTGCAAAAGCTAAATGTAACGACGCTATTCACACCGACACCCAGAATCAAGAGAAGACTTCGTTTAGCTTTTTCAGACCCGATGATCCACACCGCTGAGCGGCTGCTACCAGCCCTCAGGAGCCAGCCCGCTTCTTCCTGACAAGACACTCAAATTTGACCGTAGGGCAGGCGATATAGAGCTAAAGTCTAAGCATGCAAGCTTTCGATGACCTCCCGCTTCGTACCAAACGACTAGTTCTACGTCCTCTGCAAGAGCGCGACGATGATGCCCTCTTCAGGATATTTTCTGACGAGAAGGTCATGCGGTACTGGAGCACTTTGCCTTGGACTAGCCATGAGCCCGCGCGGGCAATGATTGCCAGCGATCTAGCCCAAACATCCAGAGATCATCTTCGCCTTGGCATCGTGCTGTCCCAGGACGAGTGCCTCATCGGTACATGCACCCTCTTTAACGTCAATGCAGCATGCCGCAGGGCTGAGCTTGGCTATGGGCTCGGTTCCTTTGCATGGGGCCACGGCTACATGAACGAGGCACTCAGGGCGCTGCTGGACTATGGCTTCCGTCAACTCAATCTGAATCGCATCGAGGCTGACATTGATCCACGCAATGAGGGATCAGCCAGGACGCTGGAGCGCCTCGGCTTCACAAAAGAAGGCTACCTGCGAGAGCGGTGGATCGTTGGCGACGAGATCTCAGATACGGCTCTCTACGGCCTGCTTCAGCGCGAGTGGAAGTGTGAGTCTTGAAGCGCAGACACTAAGCGACACCCAACATTGAAGCCCGACCCACTCCAACCAGTACTCCCATCGCATTAAGATTCAATTCCGCACAACAAAAAGCTGCACTGATGCGCAATGCAGAGTAAGAAAGGACCCATGGAACCCCTAGACAAACGCTCTGACTCCAGAAGTCTGTTCATCGCGGCAAGTCCGTCGCAGGTCTTCGCGGCCATGAGCGACCCGGAGCGGGTGGCGCGCTGGTGGGGACCTGACGGATTCACCAACACGGTTCACCAGTTCGACTTCCAGCCCGGCGGCACCTGGTTACTCACCATGCATGGTCCTGACGGCAAGGAGTACCCCAACGAAAGCCGCTTTACGCGCATCGAGCCGGACGCGCGCTTCGAGATCGAACACCTGTCAGGTCACCACTTCGTTCTGACGATTGACCTCCAACCATCCGGGCAAGGTACCCAGGTCCATTGGCTCCAAACTTTTGACTCCGTTGCACACTACGAATCCCTCTCCACATTTGTGGCCGCAGCCAATGCACAAAACCTGCAGCGATTGGCCGCCGAGGTCGGCGCCGCACCGCGTTAGGGATTTGATGATTAAGGTCTACGCCCGAACCAAGTGACGCGTTACATGCCAATGAAACAACAAACCCTTGCCATG
>DAOQRI010000359.1:0-3763 GCA_035355475.1 Rhodoferax sp.
CCTCATTGCTGCTGATGCTCAACATGGCCTGCACGCTGTTTCGCTTGACGCCCGAGGAAGCCTTGGCGGGGGTGACACGCCATGCGGCAGCGGCGCTGGGTCTGCACGACCGGGGCGTGCTGGCCGCAGGCAAGCGGGCCGACTTTGTGCTGTGGGACGTCGAGCGCCCCGCAGAGTTGAGCTACGCGCTGGGTGCGAACCCGCGACTTCAAACCGTATTCAAAGGTCAGGTGGTATGAGCCAAGAAAATTCCCCTTTCCCGGTGGTGACGCTGACCCGCGGGTCCGTTCCTTTGCTGGTGAGCATGCCGCACATTGGCACGCACATTCCGCAAGACCTGCAGGCGCAGTACGTGCCAGAGGCCTTGGCGGTGGAAGACACTGACTGGCACCTGCAGCGTCTCTACAACTTTCTGGGCGAGATGGGTGCCAGCGTGCTCGTACCCCACACCTCGCGCTATGTGATTGACCTGAACCGCCCTCCCGACGACGCGCCTATGTACCCCGGCGCATCGAACACCGAGTTGTGCCCCACACGGTTTTTTACCGGTGAGCTGCTGTACTTGCCAGGATGTGCGCCCGATGAGGCCGAGCGTGCGCGCAGACGCGATACCTACTGGCAGCCCTACCACGCGGCGCTGGCGGGTGAGCTGGTCAGGCTCAAGGCTCTGCATGGCTACGCGCTGCTGTGGGACGCCCACAGCATTCGTTCACAAATTCCCTGGTTGTTTGAAGGGCGCTTGCCAGACCTGAGTATTGGCACCGCCAGCGGAGCCAGCGCCGATGCCCGCATTACCGACGCCGTGATGCAAGCCTGCGCAGCCCATTCTCAAGTATCGGCGGTTGCCAACGGCCGCTTCAAGGGGGGCTACATCACTCGCCACTACGGCCAGCCCGCCAACCAGGTGCACGCCGTGCAACTAGAGATGTGCCAGAGCCTGTACATGCAGGAAGTGTCCCCGTATGCCTATGACGAGGCGCTGGCCGAACGCATCCAGCCCGTATTGAAAAAAATGGTCGCCAGCGCCCTTGAAACCTGCAGGACATGCCATGAAAAATGAAACGACCCGTTTTTTTGCCAAGCAGGCGTGGGTGCAGGGGGCGTGGGCCTCAAACGTGCTGCTGGAAGTGGGTCAGGACGGATGCTGGAGCCACGTGCAGGCCCAAACCGCAGTGCAACATCAACAAGGGGCAACACACCTGAATGGTGCCGTGTTGCCCGGACTGGTCAACGCCCACAGCCATGCCTTTCAGCGCGCCATAGCCGGATTGACCGAGCGCCCCGGTGCGGGTGCCCAGGCGTCCGACGACTTCTGGAGTTGGCGCGATCGAATGTACTCAGCGGCGTTGCGCATCAGTCCAGCACAGATCGAAGCCATTGCCACGCACCTCTACAGCGAACTGCTCGCAGGCGGCTACACGCATGTATGTGAATTCCACTACCTACACAATGACATAGACGGCCAACCCTACGCCAACCCGGCAGAAATGTCGCTCGCGTTGGTTCGGGCCGCCCAACGCACCGGTATGGGTCTGACTTTGCTGCCTACGCTTTACATGCGATCAGGGTTTACGGCGACTGGATTGCGCGACGATCAGCGCCGCTTTGCCTCGACGCCAAACGGCATTGCCCGCATCGTTGAAGAAGTGCAGAAGCACACCAGGGACTACCCACGTATCAACTTGGGCGTGGCCATCCACTCCCTGCGGGCGGTAGGCCCGGACGCGCTGCATGAACTGGCTGCTTATGCCAGACAAGCCGCCTTGCCCGTCCACATTCACATTGCCGAGCAAACGCAAGAGGTGGACGATTGCACCGCACATACCGGGCAACGTCCCATCGAATGGCTGCTCGACCATGCGAAAGTCGATGCCCGATGGAACCTCGTCCACGCCACGCACACTACACCGGCCGAACTCGCTGGCGTGCAAAGAGCTGGCGCGAGCATAGTCATATGTCCGGCCACTGAAGCTAACCTGGGCGATGGCGTGTTTGATCTGCCGGGCTACGCCGCAGTAGGTGGAACATGGTCTATTGGCTCGGACAGCCACGTCACCCGTCGATGGAGCGAAGAACTGCGGTTGCTCGAATATTCGCAACGTTTTATTCACCGCAAACGCAACGTGGCTGCGCAATGTCTCAATTCTGAGAGCAGCGCCGCGGCCTTGCTACAGCATGCACTGGCAGGTGGCCTCAACGCTACAGGCCTGCCTTTGGCCGGCATTGCCGTGGGGCAACGTGCCGACTTCTGCGTTCTGAACATGGAATGCCCCGCGCTGTTGGGCATACCGGTAAGCCATATGCTTGACACGTTTGTATTCTCCAGCCCTGACGCAACGATAAGCTCTGTGTATGTGGCGGGGCAACTGAAGAGTCCCACTGTTGACAATGGATTCGCGGCGACAATGAGAGACCTGTGGGGAGAAGTGTGAGCCATTGGTGCGTTCCAGTTCGCAACGACGCACGCAACCGACCGTTTAACACCATGAGCAAGTTTGCCCCCATCAGTGGCTTCCCCGAATGGCTCCCCGAGCAACGCATGTTCGAACTCCAATGCTTGGACACCATCCGCCGCGAGTATGAGTTGTATGGTTTTGCCAACATCGAGACCCGTAGCGTGGAACCCACCCACGTACTTACTGGCAATGGCGACGATAAAGAAATCTACGTGCTGGCGCGTTTGCATGAGGAAGCCGGGCCAATCAAATCGCCCGCCGAGCTTGGCCTGCGCTTTGACCTGACGGTTCCCACCGCGCGCTACGTGCAGCAGTTCAGAGGACAGTTGAGTTTTCCTTTCAAACGCTACCAGATGCAGAAGGTTTGGCGGGGTGAGCGCCCGCAAGAGGGCCGTTACCGGGAATTCATGCAATGCGACATTGACGTGATTGGTGATGGCAGCCTGCCCAGCTACTATGACGCCGAAGTCGTGCGCCTGATGGCCGTTGTCACCAGCAAGCTGCCGATTCCCCCGATCACACTCCGGGTCAACAACCGCAAACTTCTGCAAGGTTTTTACGAAGGCCTGGGCATTGCAGATACCGCCGCCGTGTTGCGTATGGTGGACAAGCTGGACAAAATTGGTGCGCCGAAAGTCTCCGCACTTTTGCAGACCGATTTGCATTTGACGCCAGTGCAGGCTGACCAATGTCTGGCCATCGCCGCCATCAAAACAGCCAACACCGGCTTTGTGGACCGTGTGCGGGCTTTGGGCATCAGCACCCCTCTGCTCGAAGAAGGATTGGCAGAACTGACCGAAGTGCTGAACAACGCCGCAGACCTCAATGCCAGTCGGCTGGCGAGTGGCTTGACCCCGTCCGTATTGGCTGATTTGTCGATTGCCCGCGGCTTGGCCTACTACACTGGCATGGTGTGTGAGGGCCAGATGCAAGGTTTTGAATCATCGGGCTCAGTGTGCGGCGGCGGGCGTTATGACAACCTGGCAGCGGACGCGAAGGTCAAGCTGCCAGGCGTGGGCGTATCCATCGGCCTTACGCGCATTCTGGGCCTGCTTTTTGCCAAGGGCGTGCTCAAACCCACCCGCAAGACCCCGACTGACGTTTTGGTGGCTCTAAATGACGAAGCCAGCCGCCCAGAGGCAAATACTTTGGCCAACCGCCTGCGCGGGCGTGGCATTGCTACCGACATTTACCATACGCCCAAGGCTTACGGCAAGCAGATCGAGGCTGCATCAAAGCGGGGCATTCCCTTTGTGTGGTTCGTCAGCCATGACACCAGCCACGAAGTCAAGAACCTGCTGACCGGA
>DAOQRI010000360.1:0-3728 GCA_035355475.1 Rhodoferax sp.
GCACCACGATCAGGATCAGCACCAGGATGATGATGGTGCGCAGGCTGGTGCCGGGTCCGTTGGCACGCAAACCAGGATCCATACACCCGGTACCGGTTTGCTTCCGGGCGCAACACCCCTGCAAACGCGCACCCACACACCGGGCACGGGGCTCCCATCGGCAACTACAAAGCCAGGCGCTGGTCAAGCTGGGGCGGTCAATGGTGGCCGCGGGATCCACACCCCAGGCACTGGCCTTGTCACGCCAGCACCGGTGCCTGCACCTGCACCTGTCAGTAACTAAAGGTTCATGCGCGATCAACAGGCGCAGGGTTCGCAAACCCTGCGCCTGAGGTTGCTGACCAACCATTGCATTGACTTCGCTTTTAGCGTACCGACGCTTTCCTTACTTCACATCGAGAAAATCATGAAAACACAACTGAAACAACTCGTTGCCACATTGGTGGCAGCCCTTATTTTGAGCGCCTGCGGTGGCGGTGGCGACGCGACCCCTGCGGCGCGTGGTGGGCCACCGCTTGTTGTCGACGCAAACGGCGTTTCAAGCTTTGATAGCACCGCGCTGGGCTTGTCGATGGCCGCCATTCCTGTAGAGGCACTCAGTGTGGTCGAAAAGGATTCGCTGGTCTTTATGCGCGAAGAAGAAAAGCTCGCACACGACGTCTATGCGCAGCTCGACCTGCGATGGGGCGCCAATACGCGGGTCTTTGGCAACATTGCCAATAGCGAAACCACCCACACCGAAGCGGTGCGTCAGTTGTTGCTGCGCTATGCCCTGAGCGATCCGTCGGCAACGTTGGCAGCCGGTCAGTTTCAGAACACGACACTGCAAGGTCTGTACACACAGTTGACGGCGACAGGCGCGATTTCGTTGATTGACGCGCTGAAGGTGGGCGCCGCCATCGAGGAAATTGACATGATTGACCTCAACACAGCGCTGCTCGCGGTGGACAACCAGGACATTCGGCTGGTGTATGACAATTTGCTCAAAGGCTCCCGCAACCACTTGCGCGCGTTTGTGGCGAATCTTTTGAACCAGGGTGTTACCTATGTTCCACAGTACATGAGCGTTGTGGACTACAGTGCGATTGTTGCGACCCCGATAGAGCGCTGATGGCATGGAGCTGGCGGACGGGGCGCTTTCCACCACAGGAGATTTCTAAAGTGAGTGAGAGTTTTGTCCCGCTGCGAATGCAGTGTCTTGCCGTGGTACTGGCATCCGCGGCTGCCATGGTTTGTGCTCAGCCGGTAGCGATCACCATGGCGGCGTCCGCTGATGGAAAATTCATTGTCAAGGCGACGGAGCAACCGGCCACCCTGGTGTTGATGGATGCGCAGCGCAACGTGCTGAAGCTGCACACCGTGATGGACAAAAATGGCAAGAGCGCATCGCGCGTGGCAGCCGTCTACGATGCACCAGCGCGCAAGAGCTTTGTCGTGGCATTGCGCGACGTACCCGAGGTCTGGGAAGTGAGTTACGACCCCACGGCCGAAGACATTCCCGTGGGCATGGTGCACGATTTTCAGTACAAGGAGGGGGCCTTCATCCCCGGTTACCTGAACCCGCGCCGCTCTTACCTGCCGCAGCCCGTGGCTGAATTGGTTTTCACGCCCGACTATTCGGAGTTTGTCGCAACCGTGGGTGCCACCGGCAAGCGCGTGCGGGTCAATCTGGATGTACGTCGCCAGATCGCTAATCTGGACTAGGTTGGCGTGCTATCCTCCTCTTTTCCTTTCCAATTTTCTGAAAGACTTGGCGCATGAAGCATCTCAGCGGCGTGGACTCTGCGTTCCTGCATCTTGAAAGTCCCGAAATGCCCATGCATATCGGCTCCCTCAATGTGGTCGATTTGCCAGAAGGTTACACAGGGGACTTTTTTGAGGACACCAAGGCGCACATCCAGCAGCGCATGCACCTGGCCGATGTGTTCACCCGTAAGCTGATGCTGATGCCGCTGGACCTGTCCAACCCGGTGTGGGTGGAAGACGAAGACATCGATATGGACTACCACGTGCGCCATGTCACCCTGCCCAAGCCCGGTAGCAACCGGCAACTGCAACAGTACGTGGCGCGCCTGCACTCCAGCCTGCTGGACCGTAGCCGCCCGCTGTGGGAGTTTTTTGTGATCGACGGGCTCAAGAGCGGCCAGGTGGCGCTGTACTGCAAGGTGCACCATGCGGGGTTGGACGGGCAGGCCGGAGTGGCGGTGGCGAAAGCCATTTTTGACCTGGAGCCCACCGGGCGTGCCATCAAGGCGCCCCGCCCGCGCGGGCGGCGCGAGCACTACCAGCTTGGCGTCGCCGAGTTGTTGGGCGCGGCCGTGCGCAACACCCTGAACCAGTCTGTCGGCTTGGTGAAGTCTTTGCCCTTGATTGCCCGGTCGGCCAAAGCGGCGTTGATCCCCGCCAAGGGCGTGAACGGCAAGCGCGAATGGTCGCTGCCCAAGGACTTCAAGATCTTTGCGCCCCGCACATCGCTAAACGTGGCCATCACCAACCAGCGTACCTTTGCCGGGCGCACGGTTCCCCTGTCCGAAGTGAAGCAAATCGCCAAGGCGCTGGGTGTTTCGCTCAACGATGTGGTCATGGCCACTACGGCCGGGGCCTTGCGCGCCTACCTGAAAGACAACAATGAGTTGCCCGACAAGCCACTGTGTGCGGCAGTGCCGGTGAGCCTGCGCCAGGAAGGCGACATGACGTCCAACAACCAGGTCACCATGGTCACCATGAACCTGGCCACCCACCTCAAGGATCCGTTGCAACGGCTTCAAAAGATCAATGAATCGTCGGCCAGTGCCAAAGTCATGATGGGACGCTTCAAAAACGCCATCCCCATGGACTTTCCGTTGCCTGCAGCGCCCTGGCTGATGTCGGCCCTGGCCTCGCTGTTCAGCCGCTCGCGGCTGGCCAATGTGATGCCGCCGATTGCCAACCTGATCATCTCCAATGTGCAGGGCATTCCGGTGCAGCTGTACTTTGCCGGCGCCAAAGTGGTGAGTTATTACCCGGTGTCCATCCCGTCCCACAGCATGGCGCTGAACGTGACGGTGCAAAGCTACAACGGCCGGCTGGACTATGGGCTGATTGCCTGTCGCCGCGCCGTGCCGGATGTGAACGACCTGGCCGACGCGCTGTTGGCCGAGCACCGCACCTTGATGCAGCTGGCGCAGATCACACCACCTACCGTCCAGCCCATTGCTGCGCCGATCGCTGCGCCCGCTAGCCAGGTGCCAAAACTGGCGGGCAAGGCACCAGTGCGCAAACGCGCCAAGCGCCTTTCAGTGGCAGCCTAGCCGGCCCTAGTGGGCGGGGCTGGGGAAACGCTGTGCAACCCAGGCCTCGAACTGGCGGCACATGGCAGCGTCCGACTCGCTGTTGTCGGCAATCAGTTCTGCGCCATGCACGATGCGGATGTGCGCATCCAGGCCAACTTGCGTGGCTTCAGGGTACACGCGTGTAGCAGCGCCGACCATCTGCGCACTGGCCTTTTCCCATGCCTCATCGACCGTACGGTTGCAATAGTCCGCCAGGTATTTGGCATTGAACGGCTCGCCGGTCAGATCCATCAGCGTCTGGTTGTGGCTGACACCGTTGCCCCGGGCCCAATAGTGCTTGGCCAAAGCCGGGCCGATGGCCGGGTTGTCGGTCAGAAAGCCGTACATCCGCTCAAAGTAGGCGCGCGTCTGGTAGACCGCCATATTGGCCAGCAGGTACCCGTGGTACGACGCTGC
>DAOQRI010000361.1:0-3709 GCA_035355475.1 Rhodoferax sp.
GTCGAGCGCATGCGCGCCAGCCCCTGCCTGGATCTGGTCTTGCCGATGGATGAGCGCGTCAGCTTACTGATGGAAGACTATGATTTTTTCGTGCGCGATACTGCACACTTCTGCTCGCGGCTCGACGTATTGACCGAACTCCGTGGCAAGACCATCATCAACGCGTGGAAGGAACAGGTGGCAGCCGGACAGGTGCGTCAGGTCGTGCTGGAGTTGCTAGAGCAACACTATGACCCGGTCTACCTGCAATCCATGCAGCGCAACTTTACACAATACGGAAAGGCTCGCACCATTGCACCGGTCGACCGCTCGATCGCAGCGATGCAAAACCTGGCGAGGGATATCCTGGAGTATGTGCCGGGATAAAGCCCGATTGGGGGAAAGCTATTCCTGAACGGGATCTGCTGACGGGCCTGCTTCTGCACTGGAATCGGCATCCTGAGAGGTTTCCGGCTCAGTCAGACCGTTGGCCTTGCGCTCGTTCTTTTCCTTGAGCTTTTCTTCTTTCTTCTTCTTCTTGGCCAGTTCTTTCTGGCGCTTTTCGTATCCGTAATTGGGTGTTGCCAAGGTGTGCTTTCTGTAGTTGCCGACACTTTACCATTGAAGCGTTATCCAGCTGCCGAATCGTCTGGCCATTGCACGGCACCGCGGTAGGCATGCCAACTGGCATGACCCAACAGAGGACCGGTAACCACGAGCCCCATGCACCATGGGAGCGCCAACGAGAGCGCAACCAAGGTAGCGATCAACGCACCCCAGATCAGCATGACAAAGGTATTCTGGAAAAACACCTCAATGCTGGTGATGGCCGCGGATATGGCATCGGTATCCCGGTCGAGAATCATCGGAATAGAGACGACCGAGATGGCGTACACCAGAATCGCAAATGCCCCGCCGACAACGGTGTACGCGGCTACAAACTCCCAATTCTCTGGATTGAAAACCGCCTGCATGACGCTGGCGGTAGACGGCATGCCAGTGTTGAAAAAGACGGCAAATACCACCAACGCTGCCCTGCCCCACAGCAATTCCATCACAATCAGCACCAGCACCAGCATGGACATGCTGCGCACATGCGAACGCCAACACACGAGCGAACTGCTCAACCGTGGAATCTCTCCGCGTTCACGGCGTTGGCTCACTTCGTACAGGCCCATGGCCAAAAAAGGCCCCAGCAGCAGGCAGCCTGAGGCGATAGACATGGTGTACTCGGGCTTGGAATGAAACACCGCGCCCAAAACCAGCGCCATCAGGCAGAACGAGATTCCGTAAAACGCGCTGATGCCCGGGTGGGCTTTCAGATCCTGCCAACCAGCGGCGAGCCAGCGAAACGGGTCAGATGCCCCGAGCACTCGAATGGTTTTTCGAGGACCTTCAAGAGCAGGGGGAACATAGGGTTCTGGAGGAATATCGACGTGGGGTGTTTGACTCATGTCAATAGCCTAACGGCTCAGACACCTCTCGCCTATTCAGGAAAACACGGGTTCAGCGCAAAAGTTGCAGCGCCTGGGCAAGGTCCGCCTGCAGGTCCTCAACGGCTTCCAGTCCAACGGAGAAACGCACCAATGTGCCGCGCTCAAGGTGCGTGGGCCAAGTGGTTCGCATGGATGCCAGGTCATAGGGCACAACGAGGCTGATGGGCCCGCCCCAGCTGTAGCCCAGTTTGAACAGCTTCAAGGCATCGCAAAACGCGTCTACTTGTTCCTGACCGTAACAGGCATCTATGATGACACTGAACAGGCCTGCGGCACCGCCGTGCCCGTTCTTGCACACCGCTTTCCAATGGGCGTGACCCGGCGAATCGGCCAATGCAGGATGCAGCACCTGCACAAAAGCTGGCTGGGAGTTACACCATTGCGCCAGAACGCGGGTCGCCTCGTCATGGGCACAGTAACGCAATGCGATGCTGGGCAGTGCCCGAAGTACCGCTTCGGCGTCATTGGCACCGACACCCAAGCCCAGGCGCATATGCGCCAGCTTGATCCGCAGGTGAAGCGCGGGGTCGCGCGTCATCACGCTGCCCATGAGCACGTCGCCGCCGCCACTGGGGTACTTGGTCAATGCGTGGGCCGATATATCAACGCCCACGGTCACATCTTCCTCGGGCATCAGGTCGAATGGTGCAAAAGCCAGGCCCGCACCCCAGGTGTTGTCCAAAGCGACCAACACACCCTTGTCTTTGGCTATACGCACCAAAGCCGTCAAATCGGGAAACTCCAGCGTCACCGAGCCCGCTGCTTCCACCCAGACCAGGCGGGTGCGGCTGGACATGCGATCCGCCAGGTCCTGCGGGTTCATGGGGTCGTAGTACTGGTGCGTGATACCCCAGCCTTTTAACTCGCCCTCTGCAAAAGCCTTGTTCGGACCATATGCATTGTCGGGAATCAGGACTTCATCACCCTGTTTGAGCAACGCCAAGGCCACCAGTGCCACCGCTGCCAGGCCACTGGGCACCAGTACACACTGCAAGCCGCCTTCCAGCGCACACAGGCGCTCTTCCAGCGCGTACGTTGTGGGTGTGCCGTGCAGTCCGTAGGTATAGGCCGACTTGTCCTTCCACTCGCGACTGCGCATGGCTGCCACGGTAGGGAAAAAGACGGTTGAAGCCTTGAAGACACCGGGCTGCGGTGCTTCAAAGCCCGCCGGAGCGACATAGGGGTGGTGGATAAGTGTCGTGATCGGCTGGGTCATGGGCTGCTCGCAACGAATCAGACACTCCACTTCTGGATGAGCTGTTCAGGGCGCATGGCGTCATAGCTCTCAAAAGGCTGGTGGATCCAGGGGTTGGTGGGCAGGAACTCCACCGAATAGTCGGGCGAAAAAATAGAAAGCGCTTTGGTCCAGATCACCGCGCTTCGAAGTTCAGTGATCGGCGCATAGTCGTGCTTAAGTTGGTGGATCACGGCATTGAGTGTGTGACCCGAATCCGCCAAATCGTCCACCAGCAAGACCTTGCCTGCAATCTCGCCTTTTGGCGTGGTGATGTACCTTGCGATGTCGAGGTTGCCCTGTACGGTACCTGCATCAGAGCGGTAAGAGCTGGTGGACATGATGGCCAACGGCTTGTCAAACACTCGGGAGAGAATATCACCCGGCCGCAAGCCGCCACGGGCCAGACACAGGATGGTGTCGAATTCCCAGCCCGACTGGTGGATCTTTATCGCCAGCTTTTCAATCAGGTTGTGGTACTCGTCATAGCTCACGTAAAGATGCTTGCCGTCTTCTGTCAACATAGATTGCTCCTACTTTTATAGCGGTTTACGTAATATCCACGAGGGCGAGAGCCCGATTTGGCACAAGAAAACGGCACCCATCAATCAGCCAGATACGGATGGCGCATCATGATGGTGTGGTCACGGTCTGGGCTGGTGGACACCATGTGGATCGGCACACCGGTGACCTGCTCGATGCGCTGCAAATACAGACGGGCATTGACGGGCAATTTATCGTATTGGGTAACTCCAACGGTGCTATCGCTCCAGCCTTCCATCACCTCGTAAATGGGTTTGCAACGCGCAATATCGTCAGCACCCATGGGCAGTATGTCCAGCGTTTCACCGTCCATGTCGTAGCCCGTGCACAGCAGCAGTTCCTTCAGGCCATCGAGCACATCGAGCTTAGTGATGCACAGGCCCGACAAACCGTTGACCTGGGCCGAGCGCTTGAGCAAGGCCGCATCAAACCAGCCACAACGGCGCGAGCGACCAGT
>DAOQRI010000362.1:0-3698 GCA_035355475.1 Rhodoferax sp.
TGGGCCTGCGCGACGCCACCAATGCGCGCAACTTTGCCGGCCTCAATTTTGACGAGGCGGCCATTGCCAACGGCATCGCTTACGCCCACGCGCGGGGCTGCAAGGTCTTCATGGCACTTAACACCTACCCGCAGGCCGCCAACCCCCAGTTGTGGCAAAGCGCGGTGGACAAGGCAGTGGACCTGGGCGTGGACGCCGTGATCCTGGCCGACCCCGGCCTGATGCAATACGCCGCCACGCACCACCCCAAGCTGCGCCTGCACCTGTCTGTGCAAGGCTCGGCCACCAACTTCGACGCCATCAACTTTTACCGCGAACAGTTTGGTGTAGTACGTGCGGTGCTGCCGCGCGTGCTGTCGCTCACGCAAGTACAACATGTCATTGAGAAGACCCCGGTCGAGATCGAAGTGTTCGGCTTTGGTAGTCTGTGCGTGATGGTGGAAGGGCGCTGCGCGCTCTCCAGCTACGTTACCGGCGAGGCGCCCAACACCCATGGTGTGTGCTCACCGCCCAAGGCCGTGCGTTGGGTTGAAACGACGCTGGGCCGGGAATCGCGGCTAAACGGTGTGCTGATTGACCGCTACGCACCCGGCGAGAACGCAGGCTACCCCACGCTGTGCAAGGGCCGCTTTGATGTCGGCGAAGATGAAAACTACTACGCCATCGAGGAGCCGACCAGCCTCAACACGCTGGAACTCTTGCCCCAACTACTGAAGATGGGCGTGAAAGCGATCAAGATCGAAGGCCGCCAGCGCAGCCCCGCCTACGTTGCCCAGGTGACCAAGGTGTGGCGCGAGGCGATGGACCATTGCATGGCCAACCCGCACCGTTACGCGCCCAAGCCGGTCTGGATGAGCGGGCTGGATCAGGTGGCCGAAGGCCAGCAGCATACGTTGGGCGCCTACCACCGCCCGTGGAAATAAGATCATGAAACTCTCACTTGGTCCGCTGCTGTACTACTGGTCGCGCGAAGCCACTTTCAATTTCTACGAAACCATCAGCCACACGCCGGTGGACATCGTTTACCTGGGCGAAGCCGTCTGCTCGCGCCGCCACGAGCTGCGCCTGTCGGATTGGCTGGACGTAGCCCAGATGCTCAAGGACGCCGGTAAGGAAGTGGTACTTTCTACACAAGTGCTGCTGGAGTCGGGTGCCGAGGTGGGCACCATGCACAAGATCACCGGCAATGGCGACTACTCTGTGGAAGCCAACGACATGGGCGCCGTGCAATGCCTGGCTGGCAAGGTGCCTTTTGTCGCTGGGCCGCACCTCAATATCTACAACCTGCCGACGCTGCAATGGATGGCCGGTCTGGGCGCCACGCGCTGGGTTATTCCGCTGGAAATGAAGCGCAGCGACCTGGCTGTGATTCAACAGGGCCTGCCTGCAGGCATGCAGACCGAGGTGTTTACCTATGGCCGCATGCCGCTGGCGTTTTCCGCCCGCTGTTTCACGGCGCGCCACCGCAACTTGCCCAAGGATGATTGCCGTTTCAGTTGCCTGGACCATCCGGATGGCCTGATGCTCAAGACGAGAGAGCATGAAGAGTTTTTGGTGCTCAACGGCACGCAGACGCAATCGGCCCGGGTCTACAACCTGGTGGACGCGCTGGACGACATGCAAGATATCGGTGTGAACGTGGCGCGCCTGAGCCCGCAGTCACAGAACATGGCCGAAGTCATTGCCGTTTTTGACGCCGCGCGCAATCGCACGCTCCGTCCCGACGACGCGTTAGCGCGCCTGCAGCCACTGATGCCTGCTGAGGGTTGCAATGGCTATTGGCATGGCCAAGCCGGGCTGGTCCAGGTGGCCACCGAAGCCGCCGCTGCTTGACAGAAAGATTGACATGAACCCTTCATCTACCGCTTTTGTGTTGCCAGAGCCCGTGGGTTCGGTGTTGTCCCGCCTGCCAGCCTATCCCGGCTCGTTCCTGTTAGTGGCAGCTCTCAACAAGGTGCTGGCAAAGCAGTTGCCAGCCGATGTGCGCCAATACCTGCTGGGCAAGAAGTTGCGCATCCATGTGCGTGATGCGCGGCTCACTTTTGATTTCACCTGTACCGGTGCGCGGTTTGTTGCATCCGGCAAGCAGGATGCGACTGATTTGACCATCAGCGCCAATGCACAGGATTTCATGCGACTGGCCCAGCGATTGGAAGACCCCGACACACTTTTCTTCAACCGCCGTCTGTCCATGGAAGGTGATACCGAGCTGGGCCTGGTGGTCAAGAACGCCATCGATGCGCTGGAGCTTCCTGTGCTCGATTTGAAGCAATGGGCGCCCGACAAGGTGCTGGCCCGCTTCATGCCTCGCAAGCGCTCGGCTGAATGACATCCTCCCCCCGGCGCATCATCGTCGCCATTTCAGGCGCTAGCGGCGCGGTGTATGGCGTGCGCCTGCTGCAGGTGCTGCGCGACACGCCGGGCATCGAGGCTCACCTGGTGGTGTCCAGTGCCGGCTGGCGCAATGTACAAGAGGAGCACCGCCTGCAGCGCGCGGATATTGAGGCCCTGGCCGGCCAGGTGCACGACATTGCCAACATCGGTGCGTCCATCGCCAGCGGCTCATTCCAGTGCAGTGGCATGGTCGTGGCGCCGTGTTCCATGCGGACATTGGCGGCCATCGCGCATGGCCTGTCGGACAACCTGATCACGCGAGCTGCCGATGTGCAACTCAAGGAACGCCGTCGCCTGGTGCTGATGGTGCGCGAGTCGCCGCTGAGCCTGATCCACCTGCGCAATATGGTCAGCGCCACCGAGGCTGGTGCCATCATCTGCCCGCCCATGCCCGCGTTCTATCAGCGACCGCAAAGCGTGGAGGATATCGTGGACTTCAGTGTGGCCCGCGCTCTCGATTTGCTGGATGTGCCGCACACGCTGGCCGTACGCTGGAATGGGCAAGGCAAGTAATGAGCTACCACGACCTGCGCGACTTCATGGCCCAGCTCGAAGCGTCGGGCGAGTTGCGCCGCATCACCGAGCCGGTGTCACCGTATCTGGAGATGACTGCTCTGTGCGACCGCGTGCTGCGCGCCGGCGGCCCCGCCATCCTGTTTGAAAACGTCAGCGGATACAGCATGCCGGTGCTGGGCAATCTGTTTGGCACACCCGAGCGCGTGGCCCGCGCCATGGGTGTCTCAGACTTAAGCGGCCTGCGTCCGTTTGGCGAACTGCTGGCATCGTTGAAGGAGCCCGAGGCGCCCAAGGGCTTCAAGGAAATGGTGGGCATGCGCAGCCTGCTGAAGACGCTGTGGAACATGGCGCCCAAGGAGCTGCGCTCGGCCCCCTGCCAGGAGGTGGTGTGGGAGGGCAACGATGTCGATCTGGCGCGTCTGCCCATCCAGCACTGCTGGCCCGGCGATGTGGCGCCACTCATCACCTGGGGCCTAGTCATCACCCAGGGCCCCAACAAGCCGCGGCAGAACCTGGGCATCTACCGCCAGCAGGTGCTCAACCGCAACCAGGTCATCATGCGCTGGCTGGCGCACCGCGGTGGCGCGCTGGATTTTCGCGAGCATGGCATCAAGAATCCTGGCCAACCCTACCCGGTGGTGGTGGCCATAGGTGCCGATCCGGCCACCATTCTGGGTGCGGTCACCCCGGTGCCCGACAGCCTTTCCGAATACCAGTTTGCCGGCCTGCTGCGCGGCGGCCGCACCGAGCTGGTCAAGGCGTTGGGCAGCGAACTGCGTGTGCCGGCC
>DAOQRI010000363.1:0-3684 GCA_035355475.1 Rhodoferax sp.
ATGATGGTGGGGCCTGACGGTGCAGTGGTATTTCAGAGTCGCCGGGTCCTCGATTTGCTGGAAATTCCCCCCCACCTGCACGACGCGGGTCTGACAAAGATCACCGCGTTTCAGACCGAGCGGGGCGACTTTGGAGTCGACTTTGATCTGGTGGATGAGGTAGCTCGCCCCTATTTGCGCTCGGTGGGCAGACCCGGGGCGGCACTTGCGCCCCCTCCCATTTACACGCGGCGCACGCTGTCGGGGCACACGCTGGAAATCAAGTCGGCGCCGCTGCCCACGGGCGGTTTTGTGCGGACCTTTACGGATGTCACGGGCTATGTTCTGGCACTTGCCCGGGCCGAACAGGCCAGTGTGGCCAAAGGGCAGTTTCTGGCCAACATGAGCCACGAAATCCGCACGCCCATGAATGCGATTCTGGGCTTGCTCAATATGCTGCAGGACACGCCGTTGAACGCGCTACAAACCGACTATGTGGCCAAAACCGACGGGGCTGCCCGTTCCCTGCTGGGCTTGCTCAATGACATTCTGGACTTCTCCAAAGTTGAAGCGGGCAAGATGACGCTGGACCCACGCCCCTTCAATCTGGACAAGTTGTTGAAGGATCTGGCGGTCATTTTGAAATCCAACATCGGTGACAAGCCGGTGGCGCTGCAGTTCGATGTGGCTTCTGACGTGCCACGGGTGCTCCTGGGCGATGACATGCGGCTGCAGCAGGTGCTGATCAATTTGGGTGGCAATGCCATCAAGTTCACCAGCCAGGGTGAAGTGGTATTGCGGGTGCGCCAGGTGGAGCGCGGTGCCACGGACACCGTGCTGGAATTCGCCATGCGCGACAGCGGTATCGGCATTGCACCGGAGAACCAGGCGCACATCTTCAGCGGTTTCTCGCAGGCCGAGGCGTCCACCACACGCCGGTTCGGCGGTACCGGTCTGGGCTTGTCTATCTCCAGTCGTCTAGTGACCCTGCTGGGCGGGGAGCTTCAACTCAACAGCACGCCGGGGCAAGGTAGTACGTTTTACTTCCAGATCCGCTTCCCGCTGGCCAGTTTGCCTGTCGCGGAGTTGCCACCGCCGGCTGCCGCGGGCGGTGCGGTGCCTGATAGGGTCAAACGACTGCTGGGTTTGCGCGTGCTGGTGGTAGAGGACAACAAGATCAACCAGATGGTGGCCAAGGGCTTGCTGTCAAAAGAAGGTGCTGACATCACCTTGGTTGAGAACGGTCAACTGGGTGTGCAAGCGGTGGCTACCGCCCAACCACCCTTTGACGTCGTGCTGATGGATGTGCAGATGCCGGTGATGGACGGCTACGCAGCGACCCGAGCCATCCGCCAGGAGTTGGGATTGACTGTGTTGCCTATCGTCGCCATGACGGCCAATGCCATGGCATCCGACCGCGCGGCCTGTATGGCAGCGGGCATGAACGACCATGTGGGCAAGCCGTTTGAACTGGACCACCTGGTAACCACACTGCTGCGCCTGTGTGGGCGCTCGCTGGATTAAACCGGTTTACCCAGCACGTCCCAGCGCTCCAGCGCAACCATCAATTCGTCGTCGATTTGGGCATTGCGCGTGGCCAACTTCATGGCACGCACGTTGTCGATGGAATAGAGGCTGCCGTCTGCCAGAGCGCCGTTGATCTCACGCTGCTCTGCTTCCAGGGCTGTAATCAGGTCCGGCAAGCCATCCAACTCGCGCTGTTCCTTGAAGCTGAGCTTTCTGGCTTTTGCAGGCGGCGGGGCTGCGGGTGTTTTTGCACTGACCTGGGCAACGGCTTGCTCTTGTTTTTGCAGCTGCTCGCGCTCGTAATGAAAGGGCTTGGCCGTGGTTTTTCCAAGAGCCGCGTTGATTTCGTTGGCCCGTTTGGTCTGGATCAGCCAGTCGCTCACGCCGCCTTCATACTCGCGCCATTTGGCGTCACCTTCAAAGGCAATGGTGCTGGTGACCACATTGTCCAAAAAGGTCCGGTCATGGCTGACCAGGAATACCGTGCCGTCGTAGTTCTGCAGCAGGTCTTCCAGCAGCTCCAGGGTGTCAATGTCCAGGTCGTTGGTGGGCTCGTCCAGCACCAGTACGTTGGCCGGGCGGGCAAACAGGCGCGCCAACAGCAGGCGGTTGCGCTCGCCGCCAGAGAGGGAGCGCACGGGCGAGTTGGCGCGGGCCGGTGAAAACAGAAAGTCGCCCAGATAACTTTTGCGGTGCTTCTTCTGGTTGCCAATCTCGATCCACTCGCTGCCGGGGCTGATGAAATCCTCCAACGTGGCGTCCAGGTCCAGTGCGTTGCGCATCTGGTCAAAGTAGGCTACCGTCACGTTGGCGCCCAGGCGCACCGTGCCCCAGGGGCTGTGGCCGGGTTCGGGCTTGGGTGCATTCGCCGGGGCCGGGTCGGGCTTGTGCTCGCCCAAAATGAGTTTGAGCAGTGTGGTCTTGCCCGCGCCGTTGGGGCCCAAGAGGCCGATCTTGTCACCGCGCAGAATGGTGGCGGTGAAGTTATCCACAATTTTGCGATCGCCAAAGGTCTTGCTCACATGCACCATCTCGGAGACCAGCTTGCCGCTCTTGTCACCGCTGGACACGTCCATGTTGACGCTGCCCACGGCATTGCGCCGCGCAGCATGCTGCGCGCGCAGCTCGTCCAGTCGCACGATGCGCGCCGTGGCGCGGGTGCGGCGTGCCTCCACGCCCTTGCGAATCCACACCTCTTCTTGTGCCAGCAGTTTGTCGGCCTTGGCGGTAATAACGGCCTCTTGCGCCAGTTGTTCTGCCTTTTGCGTCAGATAGGCGGCAAAGTTGCCGGGGTAGCTCATCAGCTTGCCGCGGTCCAGTTCCACAATGCGGGTGGCCACGTTGTCCAGAAAGGACCGGTCGTGGGTGATGGTGATGATGGAGCCTTTGAAATCGACCAGCAAGCCTTCCAGCCACTCGATGGAGTCCAGATCCAGGTGGTTGGTGGGCTCATCGAGCAGCAGCACATCGGGCTGGGCCACCAAGGCCTGAGCCAGGGCCACACGCTTTTTGGTGCCGCCTGAGAGCGTGCTGACAATCGCTTCGGGGTCCAGGTGCAGGCGTTGCAGGGTCTCGCCCACCCGTTGTTCCCAGTTCCAGCCGTCCAGCGTTTCGATCTCGCTTTGCATGGCGTCCAGGTCGCCATGGCCCTGACAATACTCTTCAATCAGGCCGATAACCCTCTCCAGGCCAGCGCGTACAGCTACGAAAACTGTAGCATTGGCGTCCAGAATTGGCTCCTGCGCCACATAGGAGATGCGGGTGCCACCCTGCAATTGCAGGGTGCCGTCGTCGGGCTTCTCCATGCCGCCCAAAATTTTGAGCATGGAGGATTTGCCCGCGCCATTGCGGCCAATCAGGCCCACACGCTCCTGCGTTTCCAAAGAAAAGTCAGCGTGGTCAAGCAGCGGGACGTGCCCGAATGCCAGCTGGGCGTCAAGTAAGGTGATAAGTGCCATGTGGGCAGGATTATCCCTTGCGCGTTGCGGGTTGATCCATATCAATGAATCAGGATCAACCCAAGCAATTTCTTGAACTGACCAGAGCAACCTGACACACTGCAACGCTTGGTTGCCCGTGGGGCGACCCGAGGAGGCTTGCCCAGCTTTTCTGGGCGGCGGAATCATTCGCAAGGTGGGCGATATGGCACACGCTGTCATTCAGAAAGAGGGAGGCCTG
>DAOQRI010000364.1:0-3682 GCA_035355475.1 Rhodoferax sp.
CGCCTTGTACAGAAGAAAAATACCGCCGAGCAACAACACCAGGTCGCGTCCGCTAAAGCCCATTTGCATCACGGTGAACAGGTCTTCGGTGAGGCCCATGACCCAGCTCAGCGAAAACAGCAGCAGCAGGCGTGACACCATGGCAAAGCCAAGGCCCAGCCGGCGCGCTTTGTCGCGCAGTTCAGCCGGGAGCCGTCCGACCAGAATGGAAATGAAGATGATGTTGTCGATGCCCAGCACAATTTCCAGTGCAGTGAGCATCGCAAAAGCGATCCAGAGGTTGGGGTCAAGTAGAAATTCCATGGGCCAAATGCTAGGGGCAAGCGGGAAAACGCGGATTCTGTCGCCGCGTTCGACCCCGCAAACGGTGGGGAATTCGCCGATCGATGGCCCGCAGGCAAACCTTTGACGCACGTCAACCAGGCGTGGCAATAGCGGGAGTACAAGAGCCGGGAAGCGCGCGTTAGCGCTGGCGCAGGCCATGCAGGGTCTTGCACGATATTGGAGTTTTTCTTGAAACAGTCGCCGCTTAGCGAGGCCAAATCCAGCGCATGGTCCTGGCCCATCAGCCGTGTGCTGCTGTTTTTGGCGCTGGTGCTGCTGGTGCCGCTGCTGGTCTTTTTGGCGTTCAGCATCCGCGCCGAGACCGACCGAATACGCGTGCGCACCGAGTCTGCGGCCATGAATCTGGCCCAGATTTCCGCCCACTCCATTGAGCGCCAACTGGGAGATACGCAGCAGTTTCTCGCCACATTGGCTGGGCGCGCCAGCGTGCGGGCGGTGGAGCGCTCGCGCTGCGATCCGGTGTTCTCCGACTTCCAGAAGTCCCACCCCGGCTTTACCGCGTTGACCACCACCACACTGGACGGCAAGTTGGTGTGCAGTTCGTTGCGCTCCGGTGAAGAGAAACCATCCCTGACAGTCGCGCTGGGAGCAGGTTCTGCGGGAGGCGCCCCCCAATTTGCACTTGGACGCACACAAAAGGGCTTCATTACCGGGCGCTGGGTGCTACCCATCAGCCAGGCAGTGCTCGACGACAGTGGCAACGCGCGGGGCAACATCGCGGCATGGTTGGACCTGGTGCGGCTCAGTCCACTTAACGAAAGCACTCTTAGTCGCTTGCCCAAAGACACGGTCAGCACGCTTTTTGACGACGACGGCATGGTTTTGGCAAGATCCCGGGATGCGGAAAAATGGGTGGGCGTCAACCGCACTGGCTTCCCGCAGGCGACACAGGCATTGAAGTTGCGCCAGGGATTTTTTGAGGTGACGTCCAATGTCGACAACATCGAGCGCTTGTATGCCGTGCGCCCGGTCGAGGGAACACGCTGGGTGGTGTCGGTAGGCATACCCACAGAAGCCATGGACGCCGAGCTGGCCCAGGCGCAGCGCCAGGGTCTGGCTTTGTTTTCGGGTGCATTGGTATTTGCAACGCTGCTGCTGGTGCTGGGCAAGCGCTATGTTGTGCGCCCCATCCAGGTGGGCGCTGCAGTGGCTCGTACGGTACAAATTGGTGACTTGCAAGCGCGCGTTCCCATGGGCACCGTGGGCCATATTCGTGAATTCAAAAGTATTGCGGTGCGCTTCAACCGCATGCTGGACGCCATGGCCGCCGAGCACCGCAAGCTGGCCCAGAGTGAGGCGGACTTTCGCATCCTGTTCGACGAAATGCGCAACGGATTTGCCGTGCACGACATTGTTTGCAACGATGCGGGGACCCCTGTTGACTACCGTTATGTGGCGGTCAACCGCGCCTTTGAACACATGACCGGGATGAAGGCCTCTGCGCTGGTAGGCCGGTGCGTGCTGGAGGTAATGCCACAAACCGAAGCACTCTGGATTGAGCGCTTTGGCAAGGTCGCTTTGACGGGAGAGCCCGCAGCGTTCGAAAGCTTCAGCGCCGCGCTGAACAAGACCTTTGACGTGCGGGCGTTTCGCACGCGTCCCGGCCAATTTGGCGTCATGGCACTGGATATTTCCGAGCGCATCGCCGCAGAGCAAGCCCTGGCAGGCGAGCGTGCCCTGCTGCGCCGGGTGATTGACACCATTCCAGACCTCATCTTCTTCAAGGACGCTAGCGGCCACTACCTGGGATGCAATAAGGCCTTTGAAGCGTTTGCAGGTCGCAGCGAAAGTGCGCAAGTCGGCAAGACCGACTTCGATTTCTTTGACCACAAGACGGCGAGTTCTTTCCGCGAGCAAGATCACCAAATGCTGACCAGCGGTGAATCACGGCAGAACGAAGAGTGGGTCAGCTACCCCGATGGTCACCAGGTGCTGCTCAACACCACCAAAACACCGTTTGACAATGCGCAGGGGCAAGCGGCGGGCGTTCTGGGCATCAGCCGCGATGTCACAGCGCAGCACAAGGCGCAGTTGGAACTTCAGGAGCGCGACGCCACCTACCGGGCCCTGCTGTCCACCGCTACCGATGGTCTCTGGATTGCGGATACGGATGGGCGCTTGATGGAGGCCAACCAGGCATACGCAAGCATGTCGGGTTACTCACGCGATGAGCTGCTGGGCATGCACATATCGGAGCTGGACTGCGTGGACTCAGCGGACATCGTGGCGGCCCGCATGGAGCGCATCGTAGCCAATGGCAGTGACGTATTCGAAAGTCAGCACCGCCGCAAGAATGGTGACGTCTGGCCGGTCGAGGTCAGCGCCAACTATTGGCCCGAACAGGGGCGGCAGTTTGTCTTCATACGCGACATAACCCAGCGCAAGATGGTTGAAGCGCAATTGCAGCAGGCTGCCGAAGTGTTTGAAAACACGCAGGACGGCATGATGGTGACCGACCTGAACGATGTCATCGTGCGGGTCAACCGCGCCTTCACCGAGTTGACGGGTTATACCGAGGCCGAAGCATTGGGTCAGAAACCATCCATGCTCACATCGCCCCTCCAGGATCGCGGCGTCTTTGCTTCTATGCGAAGGGACATTGCTCAGAAAGGCCGCTGGAAAGGCGAGATCACCAACCGTCGCAAGAGCGGCGATGACTTTGCCCAATGGATGACGATTTCGTCCGTGCACGACCTATCGGGCAAGGTCAGCCACCGGGTGTCAACATTCACCGATATTTCGTTGCTGAAAGAAGCGCAGGCCAAGGTGCACAACCTGGCGTTTTTTGACCCGTTGACGCAGTTGCCCAACCGGCGTCTGTTGCTGGACCGCCTGCACCGCGCCGTGGCGTCCAGCGCCCGGCGCAAGATGTGCGGGGCGGTGCTGCAGATTGACCTGGACCACTTCAAACTGCTCAATGAGACCCAAGGGCACGAGGTGGGTGATCAACTTCTGCTGGAAGTGTCCCACCGCCTGATGGCCTGTGTACGCGACCAGGACAGTCTGGCCCATCAAGGCGGCGATGACTTTCTTGTGATTCTGGAAGACCTGGGCCACGAACTGCACGAGGCTGCCACGCGGGCAGAAATGGTTGCCGAAAAGATATTGCAATCGCTGCGCGAACCCTATCAGTTAGGCACCATTGCATACAACAGCCAGGCCAGCGTGGGCATTGCCATCTTTCATACCAAGGAAGACAGCGCCGAGGAAGTCCTCAAGCGTGCCGATACGGCCATGTACCGAGCCAAGGCGGATGGTCGCAACACCGTGCGGTTTTTCGACCCCGCCATGCAAGCGGCGCTGGAGCACCGCATCAAGCTGGAACTGGAGTTGCGCC
>DAOQRI010000365.1:0-3681 GCA_035355475.1 Rhodoferax sp.
TGAGCAAGATCGTGCGCATGGAGACCACGGTGGTGCGGTCGGAGGCGGAAGCCCTGCTGCTGGAAAACAACCTGATCAAGACGCAGAATCCCAAGTACAACATCCTGTTCCGGGACGACAAAAGCTACCCCTATCTCAAAATGACTGGGGTGCCGCCACCGGCCAGTCTCAAACCCGATACGCCATTGGCGGTCCAGTTCTCCCGGGTCTCGTACTACCGGGGCGGTGTGGAAAAAAAGCACCGCTACTTTGGCCCTTACCCCAGCGCGTGGGCGGTCAAGGAAGCGATTTTGTTGATGCAAAAAGTTTTTCGCCTGCGCACCTGCGAAGACCCGGTCTTCAGCAACCGCAGCCGTCCCTGTTTGCTGTACCAGATCAAGCGCTGCTCGGCTCCCTGCGTGGGCCACATCAATGCAGCGGACTATGCCCATGACGTGGCCAACGCAGAAAAGTTCTTGCGTGGCGATGCCCAGGGCGTGATGAAGCATCTGGAAGCCCGCATGATGGCGCACGCAGACAAACTCGAATTCGAGCAGGCAGCCGAGTTGCGCAACCAGGTGGCAGCCCTGTCCAACGTGCTGCACCAGCAGTCCATGGACAACGTCGAGGACCGCGATGTGGACATCCTGGCGGTCAAGGTACAAGGTGGCAAAGCCTGTGTGAACCTGGCCATGGTGCGCGGAGGGCGGCATCTGGGCGACCGGCCGTATTTCCCGGTGCATGTGGAAGACGCGGCGGGTTTGGCAGATGACAGCGAGGCGGAGGATGAGCCAGACAATTCTTTGGGCACCGTGTCCAACGCCGTGGAGGTGCAGGTTCTGGAGGCCTTTTTGTCGCAACACTATGTGGACGTGCCCATGCCACCCACGCTCATCGTCAGCGAGGCGGTCAGCAAGCACCTGCTCAAGGTTTTGTCAGACCAGGTCGGCTTCAAGGTGACCGCGGTGCACCAGCCGCGCGAGCAGCGCCGTGCCTGGTTAGAGATGGCACAGACCAATGCCGCGTTGCAACTGGCTCGCTTGCTGGCTGAGGAGGGTTCGCAGCAGGCGCGCACCCGAGCGCTGGCGGAGGCGCTGGATTTGATCTTGGAGAATTTGGATGCCTTGCGTGTGGAGTGCTTTGATATTTCCCATACCGCGGGCGAGGCCACCCAGGCTTCGTGTGTGGTGTTTCACCACCACAAGATGCAAAACAGCGAGTACCGCCGTTTCAACATCGAGGGCATCACGCCGGGCGATGACTACGCCGCCATGCGCCAGGTGCTGACGCGCCGTTACAGCAAGGTGGCAGAGGCCTTGAACGAAGCCAAGCATGCCGGCCAAACCCCTGCAGGAACCGGGCGCCTGCCCGATTTGGTGCTGGTGGATGGTGGCAAAGGCCAGGTGTCCATGGCGCGTGACGTGTTTGAGCAGTTGGGGCTGGATCTGTCACTGATCGTGGGCGTCGAAAAAGGCGAAGGCCGAAAAGTCGGTCTTGAAGAACTGGTTTTTGCCGACGGGCGGGACAAGGTTTATCTGGGTGCAGACTCTGCAGCATTGATGCTGGTGGCCCAAATTCGGGACGAGGCACACCGGTTCGCCATTACCGGCATGCGAGCACAGCGCGCCAAGGTACGCGTAGGCGGAGGCAAGCTCGAAGAAATCCCGGGTGTTGGCCCCAAGCGCCGGGCCAGGCTTCTACAGCGCTTTGGTGGGGTACGTGGGGTCGCATTGGCGAGCGCTCAGGATATTGCGTCGGTCGAAGGAATATCGCGGGAACTGGCGGAAGAAATTTACAGGGCACTGCACTAGGCATGCCACAATCGCACGATGTTTTTGACCATTCCCACCATCATGACATGGACGCGCATTTTCGCGATTCCATTGATCGTCGGTGTGTTCTACCTGCCCGAAAGCTATGCCTCGCAGGCCGAGAAAAACTTCGTGGCAACCGTCATGTTTGTCGTGTTTGCTGCGACCGACTGGCTGGATGGCTATTTGGCGCGCAAACTGAATCAAACTTCGTCTTTTGGAGCATTTCTGGATCCGGTGGCAGACAAGTTTCTGGTGTGTGCCTGTGTGCTGGTACTTGTGCATTTGCAAAGGGCCGATGTGTTCGTGGCCTTGATCATCATCGGTCGCGAAATTGCCATTTCTGCATTGCGCGAATGGATGGCGCAAATTGGAGCTTCCAAAAGTGTGGCGGTGCACATGATAGGCAAGCTCAAGACCGTTGCACAAATGGTTGCAATTCCCTTTTTGCTGTTTGATGGACTGCTTTTCGGCGCAATTGATACCCACGTGTGGGGTGTCTGGCTGATCTGGGCTGCGGCTGTGCTGACGATATGGTCCATGGTCTATTACCTGCAAAAGGCGATACCAGAAATTCGCGCACGCACGCAGTAGGTGTTCGCAAACCGGGAGTTCCAGGCTGGGAAAAGTCTGATTTTTCTTGACTATGCGGGTTCATTCGGCAGACAAATGGGACTAGAATCTGCGACCTCAGCGTTGTATTGTTGTGCAATGCGTCGACGGGCGAATGGCTGGGCGTTGAGTCAGCTGACAATAAGATTTGAAGAGACAATTCGTTTAATTCTGCTTCCATACTAGGGGTAAATGTGAACAAGACTGAACTGATAGAGCACATTGCAAAACATGCTGATATTTCCAAGGCCGCTGCGACTCGAGCGTTGGAGTCCACCATCGGCGCGGTGAAGACGACGTTGAAAAAGGGCGGGACTGTGTCGTTGGTCGGGTTTGGCACGTTTGCGGTTGGCAAGCGCGCTGCACGCACCGGTCGTAACCCCCGTACCGGCGCTGCGATTAAAATCAAGGCTGCCAAGGTTCCCAAGTTCCGTCCTGGCAAGGCATTGAAAGATGCGCTGAACTGATTTTTGGTTTATGGCGGGGTGATTAGCTCAGTTGGTAGAGCGGCGCCTTTACACGGCGTAGGTCGGCGGTTCGAGCCCGTCATCACCCACCACCCCCACAGCAAAGGCGAACACGGATGTTCGCCTTTTTTGTTTTTTCATGGAGAGTTAGCGCATGTTCGAATTTGTTCGCAAGCACACGAAGGTCATGATGTTCCTCATGTTCTTGATGATCATTCCCGCATTTGTTTTGGTGGGCGTCGATGGTTTCAAGAGCATCAAAGCGGATGGTGACGCCGTTGCGACGGTTGGCAGTCATAGCATTACCCAGGGTGAATGGGACGCTGCACACAAGACTGAGGTTGACAGACTGCGCGCGTCCGTTCCAAACCTGGACGCCAAGATGCTGGACTCTCCTGAGGCGCGCTATGTGACTTTGGAACGCTTGGTTCGCGATCGCGTTCTGACGGAAGCCGTATTGGATTCGCATATCACGACCTCGGATGCACGTCTGGCCCGCGAGTTGCAGCAAAGTCCAACCATTGCATCCTTGCGCCGGCCAGATGGAAGTCTTGATATCGAACGGTACCGCCAACTGGCGGCGAACCAGGGGTTGACCACGGACGGTTTTGAGGCGCGGGTGCGTGGCCAACTGTCGCAACAACAGGTGGAAGCCGGACTGCAGGCAACCGCTTTTTCGCCGCCAGCGCTCGTTAATGTGGCGTTAAATGCCTTTTACGAACGCCGTGAAGTCCAGTTGGCGCGATTCAATCCAGCGGACTTTGCCAGCAAAGTGAATCCGGCCGAAGCAGAAATTGAAGCGTATTACAAAT
>DAOQRI010000366.1:0-3671 GCA_035355475.1 Rhodoferax sp.
ATACGTCAATACGTTTGCGCTGACCGACAACCTGAACAGACTGCAGGCTTGTTGACGCTCCAAAAGCTACTTCAGCGCCCTGGCCCAGCAACACTTCTATTCCATCTTGAGATCCAGCAACCGCACCATTGCGCATCAAAGTTGCTTTGTAAACCCCAGTTGGCAAAGCCGTAGCATTGAACCTACCGTTGGCATCAGGAGTTAGCGTCCGCTTTAAGCCAGTCCCTTTGTTTTCAATGAGAACCGTCGAGCCAGACTCAACCTTTCCATAAATCGTGCCAGTCGCGTTTGACTGTGCGTATGCCGCGCCGGTAGCAAGCAGCAATCCCGCTGCTGCCGCGACTGCGGTACGCCTCCACAAGGGAGACTTAGGCAAATATTTGCTCATAGAAATATAACTCCAAGAATTAGATAAACGACCTGCCACTTTACTTACAAACTGGGGCCTTGACAGCCGGGTCTACCCTGCTTGTAACGATTTAGTAACAATATGTTGCATAGATACATCAAATTGAAACATGCCGAAATTGACGCTTCATTTTGGACCTGCAACTGCACACTTTGTGCACACGAATCCGCCGTCAGTGCACCAGAAACAAGCGCGTTCGGCACGGGCAAAAAGTCGTCATATTTGACTTATGGCGACTTTTAATACCTTTGGCCAGCCGAATCAGGGCGGCAGGGACCTAAAAACTAGGCCAGCTTGGAAATTAACGCCGACAGGGCCGCACGACTTACCGGCTTGGGCACGGTACCCAGCAGCGTGAAACGGCGCAGCTTGGCCACCATGGACGCGGCGTGCATCACGTCGTCGCTTTGGCCCGACACAATAATCAGTGCACCGCTGAAACCCACCTTACCCAGCGACTCCATGAATTTGAAGCCGTCCATGCCAGGCATGTGCAAATCCAGCAGCATCAGGTTAAAACGGTGCTGACCGCCAGACAATTTCTGCAGCGCCTGCTCGCCGCTGCTGGCCTGGGTGATGTCGGTCAGCCCCAGCCCCTCCAGAATGCCGGAAATCATCTCCAGTTGAAACGAGTCATCGTCCACCAGCAAGACCCTGAGCGCATTGCGGCTGAGAAGCGTGGTGGCCGGGGGGTTGGCTGTTGGGTTGTTCATATTGAAATGGCTCACCGGTTGGAGCGTTTATAAAGTTGATCGTCCATGGCCGAGGTTGCGTTCAGTGCCTGCAGCCAGTCATCGGACGTTGGCAGCGCATCGGTATCGATCCGCTCCAGGGTTTGCCCCATCAGCACCATGTTGTTCTCCACACCGCACAGGATCTGTGAGACCCGGTCCTGGAACTGCATGGCCATGAGCAGGGTTTCCACTTCCTTGCGCACCACCATGCCGTGGCTGTGCATGGAATCTGCACTGGCGCCCAGCTTGCGCACATGGCCCAGGACATGCTCCACCAGCTCGCCCGACAGCGAGACTGCGCGCTTGTCCTCCACATTGGCCGCTTCGGCAGTGGTCATGGTGTCGTTCATGATGGTGGCGATTTGCCCTACCCGCTGGCCAATGCGTGTGCCGGTTTCCGCCGAGCGCTGCGACAGCATGCGCACTTCTGACGCAACCACCGCAAACCCGCGCCCGGACTCACCCGCCCGCGGCCTCAATAGCGGCATTCAGCGCCAGCAGATTGGTTTGAGCCGCAATGCTGCGTACCTCGGCGGCCATGGCCTGCAACTCCAGCGTTTCTTGGGCCAGATTGCGGATGTTCACCAGCAAGGCGTCTTTGCTGTCAATCACATTGGTCAGGGACAACACCACCGGTTGCAACTCGCGCTCGCACAGGTCCAGCAGGCTGATGGTGTTGTTGGCGCTCGACGCGCCAATGGAGCTCGCACCACCAATACCCGCCAGGTCAAACTGCTCCAGCACTTGGGCAAAACTGCCGGTTAACTGCGTGACGGCGGTTTCGGTCTGTGACTTCACAAGCCCCACGTGGTGCTGCCAGGCCGGAAGAATATCCAGGAGCAGAGACGCCAGCTCTTGTGCGGACTGGCGCGCTGCGTCCCTTGCATCGGCTTGCGCCTGCGCGGCGCGCGCATGGGCCGCCTGAACCTGGCTCAACAGCCAGCCCACCACCGCAAAAGACACCAGCGCCACACCCACCGCAGAGAACCAAGGCGCCCAGGGGGCATCGAGCACCAGGGGCAAGGCGCCCAGCACGGTCAGGGCCAAAGCAGCCAGTAGCCACACGGCACCCGGGGCAGAGGACGGGCTTGCGCCGTCAGAAAAACGATCCGAATCGGAAGTGGCCACAGACTGTTCTTTTTCCCTATATTAGTGCCATCATATGCCAGTTATCACTGCAGATGCATGCTTGGAACGGGACGAAAACGGCGTGTCATCTTCGCAAATCTTGTAGCTAAATTTCGCCTCGATCCCCGTGGAATATGCGCATATAGCTATAAAAATAGTAGCAGAACAAGTTGAATTTCCCATGAGCTTTGACGTATTCAAACGCCACTCGATCAAGACCAGCTTGACCCTGACCACGCTGGTCATCTTCATGGTCAGCATTTGGGCATTGGCGCTGTATGCCAGCCGAACGCTCAAGGCGGATATGGAGCGTCAGTTGGGGGAGCAGCAGTTTGCAATCGTGTCCGTACTGGCGGCACAGGTTGACCAAGAGCTTGCGGATCGCATGGTTGGCTCTGAGAAAGTGGCCGCCCGGCTCAGCCCGTACATGTCGGCCAATCCAACCGCTTTGCAGCGCCAGCTTGAGAGCTACCCGATTCTTCTGCATTGGTTCAACGCCGGTGTCTTCATTACCAGCGCCGACGGCACACCCATTGCCGATGTGCCGGTATCCGCCAAACGCATCGGACTCAATGTCATGGAGCGCGACTACATGGTCGCAGCCCTCAAAGAGGGCCGGTCATCGGTGGGGCAACCGGTCATGGGTAAAAGCTTGGGGGCGCCGGTGTTCTCCATCGCCACACCCATTCGCGACGGCCAGGGCAAGGTGATCGGTGCACTGGTGGGGGTGGTCAACCTGAACCAGCCCAACTTTCTGGACAAAATTGTGACCAGCCCCTATGGCAAGACCGGTGGCTATTTCATTGCTTCACCCAAGGAGCGGCTGAACATCACCGCAACCGACAAGAGCCGCATCATGACCCGGCTTCCACCAGAAGGGCGCTTCCCGGCGGTGGACCGCTTCGCACAAGGGTTTGAGGGCACACAAACCTATGTCAACCCTCTTGGTGTGGAGGTGCTGGTGTCGGTCAAAAGCATCCCAACCGCCGGCTGGGGACTGATTGCCAACCTACCAACTGCCGAGGCGTTTGCCCCGCTCCAGGCCATGCTGGACCGTTTGTGGCTGGCCACTGCACTGGCATCGCTGTTGGCGAGTGTGCTGATGTGGTGGATGGCCTCAAGCGTGTTGCGCCGCCAACTCGCACCATTGCAAAAGGCCAGCCACGAGCTGGCGACCCGCGCGCAAACTGCGGCCAAAATGCAGCCCCTGCCCGTCACCAGCAACGACGAAGTGGGCGAACTGATTGCGGGCTTTAACCGCCTGATGACCGTTTTTACCGAGCGGGAAGAAGCGCTCAAAGAGAGCGAAGAGCGCTGGAACTTTGCCCTTGAAGGTGCGCGCGCCGGCGTGTGGGACTGGAACATCCAGACCGGCCATGCCATCCTTTCCAAACGCTGGA